>NZ_JBHFJB010000130.1:0-2500 GCF_057334555.1 Pseudomonas sp. AGC41 | reverse complement strand
GCCTGCGCGGAAGATGTAACGGGGCTCAAACCATACACCGAAGCTACGGGTATCACGTAAGTGATGCGGTAGAGGAGCGTTCTGTAAGCCTGTGAAGGTGAGTTGAGAAGCTTGCTGGAGGTATCAGAAGTGCGAATGCTGACATGAGTAACGACAATGGGTGTGAAAAACACCCACGCCGAAAGACCAAGGTTTCCTGCGCAACGTTAATCGACGCAGGGTTAGTCGGTCCCTAAGGCGAGGCTGAAAAGCGTAGTCGATGGAAAACAGGTTAATATTCCTGTACTTCTGGTTATTGCGATGGAGGGACGGAGAAGGCTAGGCCAGCTTGGCGTTGGTTGTCCAAGTTTAAGGTGGTAGGCTGAGATCTTAGGTAAATCCGGGATCTTAAGGCCGAGAGCTGATGACGAGTTACCCTTTGGGTGACGAAGTGGTTGATGCCATGCTTCCAAGAAAAGCTTCTAAGCTTCAGGTAACCAGGAACCGTACCCCAAACCGACACAGGTGGTTGGGTAGAGAATACCAAGGCGCTTGAGAGAACTCGGGTGAAGGAACTAGGCAAAATGGCACCGTAACTTCGGGAGAAGGTGCGCCGGTGAGGGTGAAGCACTTGCTGCGTAAGCCCACGCCGGTCGAAGATACCAGGCCGCTGCGACTGTTTATTAAAAACACAGCACTCTGCAAACACGAAAGTGGACGTATAGGGTGTGACGCCTGCCCGGTGCCGGAAGGTTAATTGATGGGGTTAGCTAACGCGAAGCTCTTGATCGAAGCCCCGGTAAACGGCGGCCGTAACTATAACGGTCCTAAGGTAGCGAAATTCCTTGTCGGGTAAGTTCCGACCTGCACGAATGGCGTAACGATGGCGGCGCTGTCTCCACCCGAGACTCAGTGAAATTGAAATCGCTGTGAAGATGCAGTGTATCCGCGGCTAGACGGAAAGACCCCGTGAACCTTTACTATAGCTTTGCACTGGACTTTGAATTTGCTTGTGTAGGATAGGTGGGAGGCTTTGAAGCGTGGACGCCAGTCTGCGTGGAGCCATCCTTGAAATACCACCCTGGCAACTTTGAGGTTCTAACTCAGGTCCGTTATCCGGATCGAGGACAGTGTATGGTGGGTAGTTTGACTGGGGCGGTCTCCTCCTAAAGAGTAACGGAGGAGTACGAAGGTGCGCTCAGACCGGTCGGAAATCGGTCGTAGAGTATAAAGGCAAAAGCGCGCTTGACTGCGAGACAGACACGTCGAGCAGGTACGAAAGTAGGTCTTAGTGATCCGGTGGTTCTGTATGGAAGGGCCATCGCTCAACGGATAAAAGGTACTCCGGGGATAACAGGCTGATACCGCCCAAGAGTTCATATCGACGGCGGTGTTTGGCACCTCGATGTCGGCTCATCACATCCTGGGGCTGAAGCCGGTCCCAAGGGTATGGCTGTTCGCCATTTAAAGTGGTACGCGAGCTGGGTTTAGAACGTCGTGAGACAGTTCGGTCCCTATCTGCCGTGGACGTTTGAGATTTGAGAGGGGCTGCTCCTAGTACGAGAGGACCGGAGTGGACGAACCTCTGGTGTTCCGGTTGTCACGCCAGTGGCATTGCCGGGTAGCTATGTTCGGAAAAGATAACCGCTGAAAGCATCTAAGCGGGAAACTTGCCTCAAGATGAGATCTCACTGGGACCTTGAGTCCCCTGAAGGGCCGTCGAAGACTACGACGTTGATAGGCAGGGTGTGTAAGCGCTGTGAGGCGTTGAGCTAACCTGTACTAATTGCCCGTGAGGCTTGACCATATAACACCCAAGCAATCTGTAGACTCGAAAGAGGCCAGATTGCGGTGTGTGAAGACGAGATGAACCGAAAGTTCGAGTCAAAACCACAAACTATCGCATACCCATTCGCTGGAACGTGACCGCAAGGCACGCGCTGGCTACCGAATTTCTTGACGACCATAGAGCATTGGAACCACCTGATCCCATCCCGAACTCAGAAGTGAAACGATGCATCGCCGATGGTAGTGTGGGGTTTCCCCATGTGAGAGTAGGTCATCGTCAAGATTAAATTCCGAAACCCCTATCTGCTGACGCAGGTAGGGGTTTTGTTTTTAGTAGAAGTCTTCGATTTTCACCGACACGTTGTTCCTGAACGGGTTGGTTACCGAATTTCTTGACGACCATAGAGCATTGGAACCACCTGATCCCATCCCGAACTCAGAAGTGAAACGATGCATCGCCGATGGTAGTGTGGGGTTTCCCCATGTGAGAGTAGGTCATCGTCAAGATTAAATTCCGAAACCCCTATCTGCTGACGCAGGTAGGGGTTTTGTTTTTAGTAGAAGTCTTCGATTTTCACCGACACGTTGTTCCTGAACGGGTTGGTTACCGAATTTCTTGACGACCATAGAGCATTGGAACCACCTGATCCCATCCCGAACTCAGAAGTGAAACGATGCATCGCCGATGGTAGTGTGGGGTTTCCCCATGTGAGAGTAGGTCATCGTCAAGATT
>NZ_JBHFJB010000129.1:0-375 GCF_057334555.1 Pseudomonas sp. AGC41 | reverse complement strand
GTACACCAGCTTGCTGATCCGCCGGCCCAGCGGGTCGTAGCCAAACACCACCCGTTGGCGCAGGGCACCGTTCTGTTGATGCACGCCGATCAGTCTGTGTTCGGCGTCGTACTCGAAGCGCTGAATGCGGTTGCTGCCAATACGCTTTTCGCTCAGCCGCCCAAAGCGGTCATAGCGATAACGTTTGTCCTGATACACATGCACCCGGTTGTGCTTGATCAGGCCGTTGACCCGGTAGCCGTCGAACAGGTTACCGGCCGGGTCGTAGTTGAGGCTTTCGATATGCTGGCCCTGCTCCCCAGGATTGGTGCGGTGCATGCTCTGGAACTGCTCGACGGGGTTGTAGCCGTATTGCGCGCTGCCTTGATAGGACTT
>NZ_JBHFJB010000128.1:0-420 GCF_057334555.1 Pseudomonas sp. AGC41 | reverse complement strand
GGATGGCCCTTCGCGGCGGCCCACGGAGCAATGCCGGAGTGAGGGCATGCCGAGCCCAGGCGAGGCACCGAGTGGTGGGGCAAGAGCGTTTTGGTTACTTTTGCGCTTCTCAAAAGTGACCCGCTGTAAGAGCGGAACCCTAAGCAGCCGTGACCGCAGCAATGGATATGTACCCAGCCAACAAAATCCCGGTCAGCTATACAGGCCGTCATCGCGAGCAGGCTCGCTCCCACAGGTGGATTGAGGCAGAGCCGGCAGAGACATGTCGGCTGCCAGGCCGCCTTCGCGAGCAGGCTCGCTCCCACAATTAGATCGGGGTATAGCTGAAGAGACAGGCCCGCTATCAGGCCGCCTCGCTTTTGATCTTGATCTTGATCCTGATCTGGGGCGCCCCGTTAACCACGATGGCCGAACGCAGGC
>NZ_JBHFJB010000127.1:0-825 GCF_057334555.1 Pseudomonas sp. AGC41 | reverse complement strand
GCCTGCGTTCGGCCATCGTGGTTAACGGGGCGCCCCAGATCAGGATCAAGATCAAGATCAAAAGCGAGGCGGCCTGATAGCGGGCCTGTCTCTTCAGCTATACCCCGATCTAATTGTGGGAGCGAGCCTGCTCGCGAAGGCGGCCTGGCAGCCGACATGTCTCTGCCGGCTCTGCCTCAATCCACCTGTGGGAGCGAGCCTGCTCGCGATGACGGCCTGTATAGCTGACCGGGATTTTGTTGGCTGGGTACATATCCATTGCTGCGGTCACGGCTGCTTAGGGTTCCGCTCTTACAGCGGGTCACTTTTGAGAAGCGCAAAAGTAACCAAAACGCTCTTGCCCCACCACTCGGCACCTCGCCTGGGCTCGGTGTGCCCTCACTCCGGCATTGCTCCGTGGGCCGCCGCGAAGGGCCATCCATGGCCCAGCGCGGCTAACCCGGCATCCATGCCGGGTTGCCCACTGCGCAATGCCTGCGTTCGGCCATCGTGGTTAACGGGGCGCCCCAGATCAGGATCAAGATCAAGATCAAAAGCGAGGCGGCCTGATAGCGGGCCTGTCTCTTCAGCTATACCCCGATCTAATTGTGGGAGCGAGCCTGCTCGCGAAGGCGGCCTGGCAGCCGACATGTCTCTGCCGGCTCTGCCTCAATCCACCTGTGGGAGCGAGCCTGCTCGCGATGACGGCCTGTATAGCTGACCGGGATTTTGTTGGCTGGGTACATATCCATTGCTGCGGTCACGGCTGCTTAGGGTTCCGCTCTTACAGCGGGTCACTTTTGAGAAGCGCAAAAGTAACCAAAACGCTCTTGCCCCACCACTCGG
>NZ_JBHFJB010000126.1:1139-1820 GCF_057334555.1 Pseudomonas sp. AGC41 | reverse complement strand
CAAAAGCAGCCTCGTCGTGGCATGAGCGCAATTTGGCAGCGGCCCTGCCGGCATTTTTGGCCCAATGCACCGGTCAGCGACGCTGACGTTTTTTCAGGAGTGTGGCTGATGAGTCGCAATAACAAACAAGACGAACAGGTGGCCTTGGAGGTCGTCGATGCAGTGCTCGGTGGGGCGGCGTTGAAAGACGTGCAAGGCCTCAGTGACGAGCACATGGACGGTCTCTATGCCTTCGCCTTCCAGTTCTACGAACAGGGGCGGCTGGACGATGCCGAGAAGTTCTTCCACTTCCTGTGCATCTACGACTTCTACAACAGCCATTACTGGATGGGACTGGCGGCGGTGCACCAGCTCAAGCAAAACCACCAGAAAGCAATCGACCTGTATGCCATCGCTTTCGCCCAAGGCAAAAGCGACTACCGACCGATGTTGTACACCGGCCAATGTCACTTGGCCCTGGGCAAGGTCGGCAAGGCCCGGTTGTGTTTCGAATATGTGCTTGAGCAAGCCACCGAAAACGATCTGCGCGAGCAAGCCAAGGTGTATCTCGACACCCTGGCCCACATGGAACAGCACTGTTCGGAGGACTTAACATGAGTGAAATAAGGACTACTTTCAACCCGGCGCTTCACGGCGCAATGAGCCGCAGCGAGGCCTTCGAAAAATACGGCGCGGGGGGCC
>NZ_JBHFJB010000126.1:0-1047 GCF_057334555.1 Pseudomonas sp. AGC41 | reverse complement strand
CCCCCAGGACCGCGGATTTCCAGGAGGCCGGACAGAAAGCGCTGGCGGACCTGATGTCGGTGAAATACGAAGGTCACCAAGGCACCTCGTCCCCCCATACGGGCCGCCCCGTGCTGCACGCACCGCCACCCCGGGCCGATGGCAACAAACAGGAAACCAACGGTGACTTGTTTACGCTTTTGATGGCAATGATCAGCGAGCTGATCGGCGAGGTCGACGTCAAGAAACTGAAAAATCGCCTGGCCATGCTGCAGAGCATGGCCGGCGCCAAGCAACAGGCCCATGAAAACCTCTCGGCTGAATACACCGCAGCCGTCCAGGCGATGGAGGCCGCCGAGGGGGACGTCGGCAGCAGCCAGGAACACCTCGAACAACTGCGCGATCGGGTCTTGCACTTCCAGGGACTGCTGGCCGAAAGCGAGGCGCGACTGGCGCAACTGGACCCTGAATCGCCTGAATATGCACAGGAGCTGGCCCGTCGCGATCAGCTCAAAGGCGAAGTGGCGAACCATACCCAAGCCTTGAATGTGGCGACCGATGCGCATCTGAAGTTGATCGAAGTGGCCAATGCCTGTGCCAAGGCCGTGGGCACGGTATTCGAGCAAGTGGTGGCGTTCAGCGTCAACAGCTCGACCCCCAAGCCAACCGATGAAAAGGCCCTCAGCAGCAGCGCGCTGGCGCTGTTGAACCGCTTGAAAATCATCGAGCTGCTGGGCGAGTCGGCACAGAACAAGGAGGAGCTCAGCCAGGAACTGTTCCAGCAATTGCAGGCCAGGCTCCAGGCACACATGGAGCGTGAGTCGGAAAAATACTTGGAAGAAGTCCGCAAGGCCGAGGCCCTGCAAAAAACCATGGGCTGCATCGGCAAGATCGTCGGCGCGATCTTGACCGTCGCGACTATCGCCGCCGGGGTATTGACCGCCAACCCGGTGCTCATCGCCGTGGGCGTGGTCGGCGCGGCGGTGATGATTGCCGACTCGGTGGTCCAGGACAAGACCGGCGTGTCGTTCATGGCCGAAGCCATGAAACCGCTGACCATCGTCATGC
>NZ_JBHFJB010000125.1:28027-29031 GCF_057334555.1 Pseudomonas sp. AGC41 | reverse complement strand
CATTTTGACTGACACACCGCCTTCGCGAGCAGGCTCGCTCCCACAGCGGTATTTTTTACATGCAAGCCTTGCAGCTGGCAGCAATCGTTGGCGAGTTGCTGTGCGGGTTGTCCACGCCCGCCGATACGTTGGCGCCGCCGTCACCGGAGAAGCCGTTCATGGCGCGGGTAATGGTGGCGTTGTTGTAGACCGGGGTTTTCCAGCCGTCGCGAGTCAGCACTTGTTGGGCGTTGCTGCCGGCCAGTTCGAAAGTGCTCACGGCGGAGAACGTCAACTTGCCATCATCGTGACCACCACCGTAACCGCCCATGTTGCCGTCGTTGCCGTTGAGCGAATCGGTGGCTTCAGCGGTGTTGCGGGTGGCCTGATTGGTCACCACGTTGCCGTCATTATTTTGCTCGTCCAGCACCGAAACCCCGGCACTGGCGCTGATGGAGGGCAATCGATCCAGCGTCGGCCCCTGGCCGTCGCCGTTACCGTCTCCTCCGGCCTGCGCCGCCATTGCCATGACAGCGGCGAGAGCGAAAACCAATGGTTTGAGCGCCATTTCAGGTTTCATGGTGTTTCTCCTTGCGTGTCGTTGGTTGAGTGTCGGTACGTTCTTATTCACGCCGGGGCAATCAGCGACCCGGCTGCTCAGGGTGTTGGCCATGCGGTTCCCATCCCGGCAATCTGATTCACCGCTCGGCAGCCGGTTGGGGCGTCAGTTGCTCTGGAGTTTGTCGAGCCGCGGGCCACGCCGGCGAATTCGCCGTCACTGAGCACGGTGCTGGCGGTCGTCTGGTTGATGCGGGTGGAGGGATTGGCGTTGACTGTAGAAAGTCCCCAAGACATCGATTCCTTCTTCACTGACGCTGGCCCTAATCAGCGCTGCGAAGGGAAGAGCAGGTGTTGTGCCGGGTTTTGAAATTCCTCTGGATTCAAAGGATTGGCTTCATTTGGCGAGAGATATGGCGGAACCTGTTTCATCGCTGAGACAGGCTCGCGGCCCGCAACGGGCCGCC
>NZ_JBHFJB010000125.1:26599-27996 GCF_057334555.1 Pseudomonas sp. AGC41 | reverse complement strand
ACGGGCCCGCCGCTGCCGCAGGGCTCTGGATCCAGGCGTTCGCGGGCGGTGTATCAGTGACTTCACAGTCAGGGTCGTAACGGATTGAAGTGGCTTTGAATCTGGGCTCGGCGCATCAATGATGTTTCAACGATGAAACAACCTCAGGCCTGGAGGAGCCGCGCAACGGCGGCGAATGCCTGCTCGCGACGTTGCTCCCAGTCGCCTTCAATCAACAGGAACGGTCGTTGGTGGCGAGCCAGCCAGTCCCTGAGGGTCTCGAAAAAACTCACCCGTTGCGCAAGCTCCGGCTGGCAGCGCAAACCGTCGCCGACCCATTCGACCTGCTCGGGGCTGAGCAGCAGGTGCAAATCGTAATGGCGCGCCAGCAAGGCGGGTTCAAGCCAGTCCGGGCAATCACCGAACAGGGTCTGGCTCCAGAGAATATTGCTCAGCAGATGGGTATCGAGAATCAGCAGCGCCGGCTGCCGGGCCCGAGCCGCGTCTTCCCAGGCGAGTTGCCCGGTGGCGATATCGGTGATGTCGGCCAGGCAGGTATCACGCTGGGTTTGCTCCATGAAGTGACGCACGTATTCGTCCACCCGCAAGCCACCGAAGTGCGCCTGCAGTTGCCCGGCCAGCCAGCTCTTGCCGCTGGATTCAGGACCAGTCAATACCACCACCTTCATGTGCGCAGAGCCGGGTCGGCGCGCCATTCCCGCCAGCCTTGCACCGCCAGCAGAGTAAACAGGGCATAGAGCGCGGCGGTCAGGTACAGGCCCTTGTAGACGAACAGGCCGACAAACATCACATCCAGGACAACCCACAGCGGCCAGCATTGCACGCGCTTTTGCGCCATCCACCACTGGGCCACCAGGCTGAAACCGGTCAGCGCCGCGTCGAGCCAGGGTTGGGCGGCGTCGGTCCAATGCGCCATGGCCGCCCCAAGTATCAGGCTGCCTGCCGCACCGATGGCGAGGCCGAGCAGCACGGATTGACTGCCCAGGTATGTCACCTGTCGACCATGGTGGTTGTGCCCGGCGCGGGTCCACTGCCACCAGCCATACAGTTGCAGGACGGCGTAGACCACCTGCAACAACATGTCGGAGTACAACTTCACGTCGAAGAAGATCCAGCTGTACAGCAGCACCATGACCAGGCCGATCGGCCAGCACCAGGGATTCTGCTTGACGGTCAACCAGACAGCGATCACGCCGAGGGCTGCGGCAAACAGTTCAAGCCCGGACATGGCGGTTCCTTGGGGAAGACGAAGAGGGCGGGGATTGTAAACGTTATGGCGGGCGGAGCTCCAATCCTGGTGCTGGATGCGCTACCGCCTTCGCGAGCAGGCTCGCTCCCACAGGGGATTTGCGCTGGGCACTAAATCCAGGGCCAACACAAAAACCAATGTGGGAGCG
>NZ_JBHFJB010000125.1:18577-26579 GCF_057334555.1 Pseudomonas sp. AGC41 | reverse complement strand
GGCGGCGGGTCAGCTTGCATCAGTGCTGAATGTGCTAGTGCATTCGCGAGCAGGCTCGCTCCCACAGGGGGGTTGCGCTGGGCACAAAATCTGAGGCCAACACAAACCACTGAGGGACCATCAGCCTCAGACTCGAAACTGCTTGAGCAGGCCGTTCAACTGTTCGCTCAGATCTTTGAGGCGGGCGCTTGCCACACTCGACTGTTCCGCGGCCATGGCGGTGCTGTGGGACAGGCCGGCGGCCTGGGTGACGTTCTGGTTGATGTCTTCCACCACATGCGCCTGTTGCAGGGTGGCGCTGGCGATGGAGGCGTTCAGGCTGTTGAGGTTGCGCAGGGCCTGGCCGATGGCGTTGAGGCTGGCGCCGGCCAGTCCGGCCTGTTCGATGGTCAATTGCGAGGCTCGGCTGCTGTCGCTGATGACTTTCACCGCAGCCTCGGAATGATTTTGCAGGCGTTCGATCATCGCCTGGATTTCAGCCGTGGACTTTTGCGTGCGCTGGGCCAGCAAACGTACTTCATCAGCCACCACGGCAAACCCGCGGCCTTGTTCGCCGGCGCGGGCGGCTTCGATCGCGGCGTTGAGTGCCAGCAGGTTGGTCTGCTCGGCAATCGAGCGGATCACTTCCAGCACGCTACCGATCTGGGTGCTTTCGCTGGCCAGGGTGCGGATCACTTCCACGGCCTGGTCGATGGTCTGGGAGAGCCGGTCGATCTGTTGCAGACTGCCGTCGATGTTCACCTGGCCCTGCTGGGCCTGGGATTCGGCGTCGCGCATTTCGCTGGCGGCGTGTTCGGCATTCTTCGCCACGTCCTGCACGCCGTAAGTCACTTCGTTGATGGCGGTCGCCACCAGTTCCATCTGTTGCGATTGCTGCTGGCTGCGCTGCTGGGCCTGGGCAGCATCGTTGCCCAGGTCGCTGGATGATTGCCCCAGCTCGCTGGCTGACGCCTGCAACTGACTCACCACTTGACGCAGCTTGGCGGTGAAGGCGTTGAAGTGCCTGGCCAATTGCGTCACTTCATCCTGGCCGTGGGTATTGAGGGTGCGGGTCAGGTCGCTCTCGCCGCTGGCGATATTGGCCATCGCGGTTACGGTTTCCTGGAGCGGGCGAACGATACTGCGGACGATAAGCGTCAACAGCAGGCCCATGAGCAGGGTAATCGCCAGGCCGATCAAGGAAGCCTTGATCAACTGCGACTGGAATTCGGCCTGTACATCATCCACGTACACGCCGGAACCGATGATCCAGCCCCAAGGCTCGAACAGTTTCACATAGGACGTTTTCCCTACCGGTGCCTCGGCGCCCGGCTTGGGCCAGAGGTAATCGACCATGCCGGCGCCCTTGGCCTTGGCGATGGCGACCATTTCGTTGAACAGCGCAAAACCGTTCGGATCGCGGATGGCCGAGAGATTCTGCCCTTCAAGTTTCGGGTTGGTCGGGTGCATGACCATGACCGGTGCCAGGTCATTGATCCAGAAGTAGTCATTCTGGTCATAACGCAGGCCGCGCACGGCGCTGAGCGCCTGTTTCTGCGCCGCCTCGCGCGTCAGGGTGCCGGCAGTCTCCAGGCCATGGTAATAGCTCAGCACGCCGCTGGCGGTCTGCACTACATGTTGGGTTTTCTGCACCTTGGCCTGATACAGATCGGTGTGGATCTGCTTGAGCATGAACGCGCCCAGCGTGAACAACATCACGATGGCCACGACCAGGATGAGCCACAGGCGTCGGCTGATCGATACACTGCGCAAGCTATTCATACGCTGTCACTCCGGTTTTTATTCTTGTCATTTAACGACGGCGGCACTTTAACGCTCGACGTCTATGCGCGATTGACCTGGGCCATAACGCGGCAGCGTTATCAGGGCTTGTCTGATAGGATTTCGGCCCCGCAGCGCAAAACCTGAGTCGCTTCTGATTTTTCATTGGTTTTTTTTGCAAGGTCGCGGTTATCGTGCAGCCGCTGCGTGCACCTGCGTAACATTTGAATAGTGACAAGGCCTGAAACGACAGGCTTTTCTGGGGGATGAATGGATTTGTGGACGGCCTTTTCGGCATTGATTCTTGGCGTGGTAGAAGGGCTGACGGAGTTCCTGCCGATTTCCAGTACCGGGCACCAGATCGTCGTCGCCGACTTGCTCGAATTCGGTGGCGAACGCTCGATGGCGTTCAATATCATCATCCAGCTCGGTGCGATCCTCGCGGTCGTCTGGGAGTTTCGGCGCAAGATCTTCGACGTGATGCTGGGCCTGCCGACCCAGCCCGGCGCTCGCCGATTCACCGCCAACCTGCTGATCGCGTTTTTTCCTGCGGTGATACTGGGCGTACTGCTTGCCGACTGGATCCACCATTACCTGTTCAACCCGATCACGGTCGCCGCGGCACTGGTATTGGGTGGTTTGGTGATGCTCTGGGCCGAGAGGCGCCAGCACACGGTGCACGCCGAAACCCTGGATGACATGACCTGGAAGGATGCGCTGAAAGTCGGCCTGGCCCAATGCATCGCGATGATTCCCGGCACCTCGCGCTCCGGTGCGACCATCATTGGCGGCCTGCTGTTCGGCCTGTCGCGCAAGACCGCCACCGAATTCTCATTCTTCCTGGCCATGCCAACCATGGTCGGCGCGGCGGTCTACTCGGGCTACAAATACCGCGAACTGTTTGTCCCGGCGGATTTCCCGGTGTTTGCCATCGGTTTTATCACCGCGTTCATCTTTGCCATGATCGCGGTCAAGGGCCTGCTGCGCTTCATCGCCAGCCACAGTTATGCGGTGTTCGCCTGGTACCGGATCGCGTTCGGCCTGTTGATCCTGGCGACCTGGCAATTCGGTTGGGTCGACTGGACGGCTGCGCAGCCTTGAGCGATTCGGCCAGGCGCGTCGCACGTAACACCGGCGGGGCCGAGCAGAACCTGCGCCTCAAGCTGATGGTGTTCGCGGTTCTGTGCGCGTTGCCGCTGTTTGGCTCGCTGCTACTCGTGCTCCGTGGCGAATCCTGGGTGCCGCTGACGGCTTACGGAGTCGTCAGTGCTGTGGCGTTCCTGCTTTACTGGAGCGACAAGCGCAAGGCACGCGCCGATGCCTGGCGCACGCCGGAGAACATCCTGCACGCGGTCGAACTCGCCGGTGGCTGGCCGGGCGCATTGCTGGCCCAGCAGGTGTTTCGCCACAAGACCCGCAAGGTGTCGTTTCAAGTGGTGTTCTGGTTTATCGTTTTGCTGCACCAGGGGTTCTGGATCGACCAGTTGTTCCTGGGTGGCCATCTGTTGGCGTTGTTCTGATGGCTGGCTGGAGACTGCCTTCGCGAGCAGGCTCGCTCCCACACTAAGTCTGTGCGCACTGATGCTTAAATGTGGGAGCGAGCCTGCTCGCGAAGGCGGCAGCAAAGCCATCTTTCATATAACTGGACAACCCCATTGCGCTACAGCAACAACCCCACCTGCGTACGCTTGGGCAACTTGCTGACCACCAACTGATGGGAACGTCGCAACAAACTGCGCAGCTCCTCATCGCCCAGCGGGTAGGGCACTTGCATGATGACCCATTGGGCCCTGGCCAGGTACGGCGCCGGATGAATGCCGGGGCGGTCGCAATGGCCGAGAAACAGGTCCTTGTCGACCTTGAACGCCAACGAATCCCCCCGCAGGTTCTGCAAGGCGAACATCTTGTTGCCGGCGATCGAGAATACGCGCACGCCACCCCATTTATAGTCTTCCCGGGCGCCCGGCAAGCCCAGGCAAAATTGCGCGACGTCCTCTTCGCTCAAGCTCATATCGTCCTGTCTCCACATTGTGCAAAAGCTTCCACCAGATGATCGATCCACGCGCGCACCGCCGGCAGCATGCCGCGCCGGTGAGGATAGACCGCCTGGAGCCAGCCATCCGGTGATGACCATCCAGGCAACAGCTCCACCAGTCGGCCGTCGCGCAGTTCCTCTTCGCAATACATGCTCGGCAACAGGGTAATGCCCAGGCCCGCCAGGGTGCAGGCGCGCCGCACGATAAAGTCGTCGATGCCCAGGCGCGCCTCCAGGGCCAGCTCGACGCTTTGCCCTGCGGTACTGAGCAAGCGCACATGCACCAGGCGGTCCGCCTCCAGCGCTCCCAGCACCGGCAGTTGCCTGAGGTCCTCCGGGGTTTCGATCCGCCGCCCTTCAACCAGTGCCGGACTGGCAACCAGGGTCAGGCGCGCCTGGCGCAAACGCCGGGTCATCAGCAGTGGATCTTCGTCGCCCAGGTCACGGACGCGTAACGCCACGTCGATGCCCTCGCTGATCAGATCCACGCGCCGGTTGAGCAGGATCATCTCCAACTGCACCTGGGGGTATTTTGCCAGGAAGCTTTCGATGATCACCGGCAGGAACTGGTGCGCCAGGCCCACCGGGCTCGACACTCGCAAACGCCCACGGGGCTCGCTGGACATACTCGCCACCGCTTCGTCGGCCATTTCCGCTTCCAGCAACATGGCCTGGCAATGACGCAGATAACGTTCACCCACGGCGGTCAGCTTCAACTGGCGGGTGGTGCGTTGCAGCAGGCGGGCGTCGAGGCGCTCTTCGAGCTCGGCGATTCGCCGCGACAAGCGTGACTTGGGGATGCCCAGCAAGCGCCCGGCGGCTGCGAAGCCACCGGCTTCAACCACCTTGGCAAAATAATACAGGTCATTAAGGTCTTGCATGGCGACTCGATTGTCCTGTCAGTGGAACGAACCATCACATTCTTGCAGACTTATCTCTGATTGGCTTCATCGATAGGATTGTTTTCAATTGATCGCCTGGTTGCGATCCTCACTTGGAGAGCATTCACATGAAACTGTTGCACATCGATTCGAGCATCCTCGGCGACAACTCCGCTTCGCGCCAACTGAGCCGTGAACTGGTGCAAGCCTGGAAAGCCGCCGAGCCAGCTATCAACGTCACCTATCGTGACCTGGCCGCTGACGCCATCAGCCACTTTTCCGCGCAGACCCTGGTCGCTGCCGGCACCAGCGCCGAATTGCGCGACGCCGCTCAACAGCACGAAGCTGACCTCAGCGCGTCGACCCTGGCCGAGTTCCTCGCTGCCGACGCGGTGGTGATCGCAGCACCGATGTACAACTTCAGCATCCCGACCCAACTCAAGGCCTGGATCGACCGCATCGCCGTGGCCGGCCAGACCTTCCGCTACACCGAAGCCGGCCCCGAAGGCCTGTGTGGCGACAAGAAGCTGGTCATCGTTTCCACCTCGGGCGGCCTGCATGCCGGCCAACCGAGCAGCGTGGGGCATGAACAATACCTGCGGCTGATGTTCGGTTTCCTCGGCATCACCGACATTGAATTTGTTCGCGCCGAAGGCCTGGCTTACGGTGACGACATGCGCACCAAGGCCATCAGCGAGGCCAAGCTGCAGATCAGCCAACAGTTCGCCGCTGCGTAAGGTTTGCGTAGAGGCATCAAGCTCTGCGGGCAACCTTCGGAAAACCCTGTATTCTCGTCGTCATCGGATGGCTGGGGTGCGGGGTTTTCCTGCATTTGGCGCTGGGGATCATGGCGCAGGTCGTGCATGGCCGGAGCGGCGAGCGACGTGGCTCCCGGTGGGTGGGTGAAGGTGGACTATTCGATGATGCGTCTTGGTGCGCTGCTGCTGTTTTGCTGGGTGAGCGGTCTCGGTTCGGTGCAGGCCGCGCCGGCGCCACATCCGCATTGGAGCGCGGGCTTTCATGAGCTGGATTTTCCTGATCCGCTGGACCACCAGCCGATGCATGCCATCGCGTTTTACCCGTCAACCGCGAAGGAACAATCCAGTCTGTTGGACGGCTATCAGATCGACGCGGCGGCTGACGCACAGATCGCCATCGGGCGGTTTCCGCTGCTGATGCTGTCCCACGGTAATACCGGCACGCCGCTGGCCCTGCATGATCTGGCCACGTCGCTGGCCCGCAAGGGCTTCGTCGTGGTGGCGGTGATTCATCCCGGCGATAACGCCCAGGATCACAGCCGGCTCGGTACGCTGAGTAACTTGTACGGGCGGCCGATCCAGATCTCCGAAGCCATCACCGCGACGCTGAACGACCCGATGCTGGCGCCCTTCGTCAACGCCGGGCAGGTGGGCGTGATCGGTTACTCGGCCGGTGGCGAAACCGCGCTGATCCTGTCCGGCGCCACGCCGGATCTCAATCGCCTGCGCCGTTATTGCCAGGAGCGACCGGATGACCGTGACGCCTGCAATACCCAGGGAGAACTGATCGCCGACCGCGATGACCTGTATCCGGTGGCCGACCCCAGGGTCCGTGCGCTATTGCTGATGGCGCCGTTGAGTTTGAAGTTCGGCCGCCACACGCTGGCCGACGTCCATGTGCCGGTGCTGCTCTACAGCGGCGACGGCGACAAACTGGTGGCTTTCGACAAGAACGCCGCGGCCCTGGCGCGCAAGCTGCCTACCGCGCCGGATTTCAAGACGTTGGCCGGGGCCGGGCATTTTGTTTTCATGGCGCCCTGTACGGACGAGCAGATCGCCGCCATGCCGGCGCTGTGCACCGATGCTGACGGCGTTGATCGCAAGGACATCCACCGCACCATGATCACCGAAGCCAGTCGCTTCTTCAGCCAGGCACTGGGCAAGCCGACCCGGGCAGGCTTGCGTACCGCCGATCAGTGATGGGCGCCTTCGGCTCGCCGCCGCAGCATGAGCGTCAGGCCCAGGCCGATGATTGACAGCAAGGCAGCGAAGAAAAATATCGACGAATAGCCCAGGTTCAATGCCACCGCGCCCATCAACGGTCCGGCAATCGCCAGTGCCAGGTCAAAAAACACCGCGTAGGCACTCAAGCCGGCGCCGCGGCTGCTGTTGGGCACCTGCTTGATGGCCTCCACGCCCAGCGCCGGGTACACCAGCGACAACCCGAAGCCCGCCAGCCCCGCGCCGACCAAGGCAAATGCGGTGGACGGCGCCAGCCACAGCAGCACCAGGCCCAGGGTCTCGATGCTCATGCAGACGATGGCCGAACTGAAGCCACCGAAACGGGCGATGCTGGAGATGAACAGCAACCGTGACAGGATGAAGCAGACGCCGAAAACGGTCAGGCACCAGGCGGCGCCGGTCCAGCCTCGGCTGAGGTAGAACAGGGTGATGAAGGTGGTCAGGGTGCCGTAGCCGATCGAGGCCAGGCACAGGCTTGTCCCGAACGGTGCAATGCGTCCGAACACAGCCCAGAAGGGTAGGCGCTCGCCGCGCACGACCGGCACCGAGGGTTTGTTGCGAATCAGCAGCAATGCGCCGCCGGCCAATAACGACAAGGCGATGCCCAGGCTGGCGAAGCCCAGGCCGCCGACCATGACCACGCCCAGCGGTGCGCCGATGGCGATGGCGCCATAGGAGGCGATGCCGTTCCAGGAAATTGAGCGAGCGGTGTGCTCCACGCCGACCTGTCCCATGCACCAACTGATGGTGCCGACGCCGATCAGGCCTTGGGCGACCCCGAGCAGCAAACGCCCGGCAATCAGGATCAACAGGCTGGGCAACGGAAAACTTTGCAGCAGCGTCGACAACAGCGTCAGCACGCCACTGAGCAGAATGCCCACCAGGCCGTAGACGATCGCCCGCTTGGTGCCGACATTGTCCGACAGTCGTCCGGCCATGGGCCGGCTGAGCAAGGTCGCCAGATACTGCGAGCCAATGGTCAGCCCGGCGACCACCGCGCTGAAGCCCAGTTGCTCATGAACATACCCAGGCAACACGGCAATCGGCAGGCCGATGCAGAGGAAGGCGATGAAGGTATAAAAAACGATGGAGACGATCTGCAAGGTGACCGACAGGGAACTGGGGGCGGGCTGGGGCGTTGGCATGGCGGCTCGTTCGCGGGCAGCGGTAAGAGTGCTTCATCATGGCGCGTGCGGGGGAGAAAAGGAAGCAGGCTAACGGTTTGTCCCGCTGGAGGTTGTATAGCGTCTTCGCGAGCGGGCTCGCTCCCACCCTGATCCGGTGATGTCCGACCTCATGGTTGGCACAAACCCACTGTGGGGGGG
>NZ_JBHFJB010000125.1:7346-18483 GCF_057334555.1 Pseudomonas sp. AGC41 | reverse complement strand
AGGGCCTCTTCGCGAGCAGGCTCGCTCCCACAGGGTGTTGTGTTTCCTGACGGAATGAAAAAGCCCCATCACATGGACAGGGCTTTCACTTTCAGCTTGCAGCTGTCTTAGAACAACACGCCCTGGCTGCGCAGGTAGTCGTCATAGGTGCCGCTGAAGTCGACCACGCCGTCGGCGCTGAGCTCGATGATGCGGGTCGCCAGGGACGATACGAACTCACGGTCGTGGCTGACGAAGATCAACGTGCCCGGATAGTTTTCCAGCGCCAGGTTCAGCGCTTCGATGGATTCCATGTCCAGGTGGTTGGTCGGTTCGTCCATCACCAGCACGTTCGGCTTTTGCAGGATCAGCTTGCCGAACAGCATGCGGCCTTGTTCACCACCGGAGATGACCTTGACCGACTTGAGGATCTCGTCGTTGGAAAACAGCATGCGGCCCAAGGTGCCACGAACCAGCTGCTCGCCACCCTGGGTCCACTGGCCCATCCAGTCGAACAGGTTGACGTCATCTTCGAAATCATGGGCGTGGTCTTGGGCGTAGTAGCCCAGTTCCGCGGCGTCGGTCCATTTCACGGTACCGGCATCCGGTTCCAGTTCATTGACCAGGGTGCGCAGCAAGGTGGTCTTGCCGATGCCGTTCGGGCCAATGATCGCCACGCGCTCACCGGCTTCAACGGTGAAGCTGAAATCCTTGAACAGCGGCTTGCCGTCGAAGCCCTTGGCCATGCGTTCGACTATGACCGCCTGGCGGTGCAGTTTTTTGGTCTGCTCGAAACGGATAAACGGACTGACGCGGCTCGATGGCTTGACCTCGGCCAGCTGGATCTTGTCGATCTGCTTGGCGCGGGAGGTGGCCTGCTTGGCTTTCGAGGCGTTGGCCGAGAAACGGCTGACGAACGACTGCAGTTCGGAAATCTGTGCTTTCTTCTTGGCGTTGTCCGACAGCAGTTGCTCGCGGGACTGGGTCGCCACGGTCATGTATTCGTCGTAGTTGCCTGGGAACAGGCGCAGCTCGCCGTAGTCCAGGTCCGCCATGTGGGTGCAGACACTGTTCAGGAAGTGACGGTCGTGGGAGATGATGATCATCAGGCTCGAACGCTGGGTCAGCACGTTTTCCAGCCAGCGGATGGTGTTGATATCCAGGTGGTTGGTCGGCTCGTCGAGCAGCAGCACTTCCGGGTCGGAGAACAGCGCCTGGGCCAGCAGCACACGCAGTTTCCAGCCTGGCGACACTTCGCTCATCGGACCGAAATGCTGCTCGATGCCAATCCCCAGGCCCAACAGCAGTTCACCGGCGCGGGATTCGGCGGTGTAGCCGTCCATCTCGGCAAATTCGGTTTCCAGCTCGGCCACGGCCATGCCGTCTTCTTCGGTCATTTCCGGCAGCGAATAGATGCGGTCGCGCTCGGCCTTGACCTTCCACAGCTCTTCGTGACCCATGATCACGGTGTCGATCACGGTGAATTCTTCGTAGGCGAACTGATCCTGGCGAAGTTTACCCAGGCGCACGTTCGGCTCGAGCATGACCTGGCCGCCGGACGGCTCGAGGTCGCCGCCGAGGATTTTCATGAAGGTCGACTTGCCGCAACCGTTGGCGCCGATCAGGCCGTAACGGTTACCCGCGCCGAACTTGACAGAGACGTTTTCGAACAGTGGCTTGGCGCCGAACTGCATCGTGATGTTAGCTGTAGAGATCAAAGGTTTATCCTGCGGAACATTCAGAGTAGCTAAGGGTGCGGCAGTACCTGTTCAGTACCTGTTTGCGCAAGTCCCGACCGCGCAAGCGGCTTGGCGGTCACTGGCGCAAGGGTCCATCCGGCATAAGAGGACAGCTGCATACGGAGCGCCTGGCCCGAGTGGATATGCGCCGAAGCCGGGATTGCCGGTGTCAGCCAGAGGGGGCGCTTGATAGTTGGCGGCGATTGTACTGATCTGGCCGCGTTAACGATAGGGTGTAACCTGGGCAAGACAGTTTTTCACAACGCAGGGATAACTTTAAATCGGCAACTGTGGCTAAAATGCCATCTCACTCGACGCCATCTCCCTTGCCGCTTGGCTGGCCCCGGAGAAGCAGCCTGTTCACTTCTGGACCCTGACCGAATCCGTGAAGCTCATTATTGTCGCAATCTACGTACTTTCCATTGGCTATGTGCACCTGCGCGGGCGCGTGCGGCATAAACTCGGGCGCCAGTTGAGCGATCACTCATCCTTCCTTGCGCCGATCAATTGCCTGCTCTACCTGTGTTCGAAACTGCCCAACAGGCCTTTCCTGAGCCCGGCCCAGTTTCCCGACCTCAGCCCCTTGCAAGCCCATTGGCAAGAGATCCGCGCCGAAGGCCAGAGCCTGCTGCAAGCGGGGGAGATCAAGCGCTCCGATCAATATGACGATGTGGGCTTCAACTCGTTTTTCAAGACGGGCTGGAAGCGCTTTTACCTGAAGTGGTATGGCGACAGCCATCCGTCGGCGATGAAGCTGTGTCCGCGCACCACCGAGCTGGTGCAGAGCATCGGCTCGATCAAGGCCGCGATGTTCGCCGAACTGCCGCCGGGTTCGAAGCTGGTGCGCCATCGCGATCCGTATGCCGGGTCTTATCGCTACCATCTGGGCCTGCAGACCCCCAACGATGCCGGCTGCTATATCGATGTCGATGGCGAGGCGTATCACTGGCGCGACGGCGAGGCGGTGGTGTTCGACGAAACGTTCATTCATTACGCCGAGAACACCACGGGGCAGAACCGCATCATTCTGTTCTGCGACGTGGAGCGGCCGATGAAGTTTCGTTGGGCCACCGCGTTCAACCGCTGGTTCAGCCGTACCGTGATGGCCGCTGCCGGCGCGCCAAATGACGCCGGGGACCGGACCGGTGGCCTGAACCGGGCGTTTTCCCGGCTGTACAAGATCCGCCTGCAAGGCAAAGCGCTGAAAAAACGCAATCGCAAACTGTATTACCTGCAGAAATGGGCGTTCTTTGGCGGCCTGCTGGCGATCTTCATCTGGATCTGAACGGTTCAGCCGTCCGGTTTTTCCGCCTCCAACTGCTCCCACATCCTGGCCGTGATCCGTTGGCGATGGTTGTAGCCTTCCCACGGATCGGCGCCGAGTCCCTTGGCCCGCTCCAGCGCGGTATGGATATCCCATTGCTGGGCGTTGCGCAGGCCGGCGAGTTCATCCCGGGCGATCGGTACCGAAACCGGCAGTCCCGGGCGGGCGCGCACCGAATAGGCGGCAACGGTACTGGCACCGCGGGCGTTACGCAGGTAGTCGATAAAGACCTTGCCCACGCGGTTTTTCGGGCCCATGGTCGCGGTGATCCGTTGCGGCATCTGCCGGGTCAGGAACTGCGATATAGCCTTGGCAAAGGCCTTGGTGACATCCCAACCCTCGCTTCGCGCCAGTGGCACGATAACGTGCATGCCTTTGCCGCCGCTGGTCTTGAGAAACCCCTGCAAGCCCAGTTCGTCGAGTACTGACAGAGTCATGCGCGTCGCGTCGAGCATGGCGCTCCAGGGCAACGACGGATCCGGGTCCAGGTCCAGCACAAACAGATCGGGCGTCTCGATCCGGTCATGGGTCGCCGTCCAGGTGTGCAATTCCACCGCGCCCATCTGCGCCGCGCCGACCAGGGCATGAATGCTGTCGATCTCCATCAGGGCCGCATGGCCCGGGTCCAGCGCCGGATCGAGTTGCTTGATGTGGGGAATCTCGAGACGATCGGCGTGCTTTTGGAAAAACAGCTCCTCGCCAATCCCTTCCGGCGCCCGTACAAGGGAGACCGGCCGCAACTTGAGATGCGGCAGGATCCAGGGGGCGATGTCCAGGTAATACTGGGCCAGTTCGGCTTTTTGCACACCGCTGACGCTATCGATAACACGGTCCGGGTGGGTGATGACCACGCCGTCGACTTTCGCGGTGTCGGCCTTGCCGCGGCGTTTGGGCTTGGCGGGCGTGGCTTTGATGGGCATGGGCTGTTCACGCGTCACTCGACTGACCTGCCGGTCGCCCGGCAGATCGAGGAACACCGCCTGACGCACCAACCCGTCGCGGGTCCATTCGGCAAATTCGATTTCGCAGACCTGCGTCGGCTCGACCCAATGCACGCCACGGGCCTGGACGCCTTTGAGCGGCTGGTCGAGTGGCGACGTTTCGCGTTCCAAGGCACATAGCTGTTCATGCAATTGCTTGAGTTGGGATTGGCTGAAACCCGTGCCGACTCGGCCGGCATAGACCAGCCCCGACGGGCCGTTGACCGCCAGCAACAGCGCGCCAAAGCCGTTGCGCTTGCCTTGCGGGCGGGTGAACCCGACGATGACGAAGCATTGGCGCAGCCGACATTTGAGTTTGACCCAATCGGCGTTCCGTCCCGAGGCATAAGGGCTGCCCAGACGCTTGCCAACCACGCTGTCCAGTGACAGGGCGCTGGCGCTTTCGAAGATGTCATGCTGGCTGGCGGAAAACGCCTCGGAGAACCGCAGGCGCTTGCTGGCGTTGCTCTTGAGCGCATTTTTCAAGGCTGCGCGGCGTTCTTCCACCGGTTTGTCGCGCAGGTCGACGCCATTGAGAAACGGTGCGTCGAAAAGGAAATACAACATGTCGACGCTGCGACCGATCTCGAAGGCCTGGCGCAGGGCAGCGAAATCGGAATGACCGGTGTCATCCAACAGCACCAGTTCGCCATCCAGCCAGCTGTCATCCAGACCCAACTGGGCCAGGGCCTCGGCATGCAGCGTGAGGCGATCGGTCCAGTCCGCATGGTGGCGATTGAACAGACGGACCTCGCCGTTCTCGATACGCGCCATCAACCGGTAGCCATGAAACTGCACTTCATAGCGCCACTCACCGGCCGGCGGTTGCTCTACCGGTGTGGCCAGCTGCGGCGACAGCCGTTCGGGGATCCGCCCCGTGTCTGTCTGCCCACTCCGGCGGGTACGGCTACGGGTCGTTGGTTCATCCGCCTCCACGGCGGACAGGCGGGCATATTCACTCTCGGCCTTGGCCATGACAGATTCCCTTGTATTACAGGCGCCCGGGGGTTAGCCCCGAGAGGCCTTGGTGGCTTTTTTAGCAGGAGCGGATTTGCGCGTCTTGGTCGATTTTGCCGCGGGCTTTTCAGTAGGTTTTTCCGCCGTTTTGCCCTTGCCGCCCAAGCTGCGCTTGAGCAGTTCGGTAAGGTCGATGACATCGGCGGTCTTGCGCTGTTCTTCGCCGGGGTCGGTTTCCACCGCTTCGAGCCGGCCTTCGGTGGCCTTTTTCTCCACCAGTTCCATGATCTTTTCCTGAAAACTGTCACGGTATTGCTGGGGTTCCCAGTCGCCACTCATGTCTTCCACCAGCCGTTTGGCCATGTCCAGTTCGCCCTTTGCCAGCGTCGGGTTGGTGACTTCATCGCCCAGTTCCAGGACGTCGAGTTCGCGGACTTCGGCGGGCCAGCGCAGCAGCACCAACACCAGGGCCGATTCCAGGGGCATCAGCGCGGCCAAGTGCTGGCGGGTATGCATCACCACATTCGCCAGCGCGACCTTGTTGGTCTTGAGCAGGGTTTCGCGCAGCAGGGCGTAGACTTTGCCACCACGTTTGTCAGGTGCGAGGAAATACGGCTTTTCGATGTTCTGCAGCGGGATCTTCTCGCTGTCGACGAAGGAAAAGATGTCGATGGTCTGGGTGGACTTGGGGTGTGCAGCGCGAATTTCCTCTTCGCTGATCAGCACGTATTGGCCTTTCTGGTACTCCACGCCTTTGACGATGTCGTCCTTGGTCACCTCCTTGCCGGTAACCTTGTTGACCCGCTTGTAGCCCACCGGGTCCATGCTGCGTTTGTCCAGCCAGTCGAAATCCACGCCCTGGGACGCGGTGGCCGACACCAGGGCCACGGGAATGTGGACCAGCCCGAAACTGATTGCGCCTTTCCAGATAGCCCGTGCCATGGTGGAGTTTTCCTTGCCGGTGAATAGTCTCTCTGGTGACCCTTGGGTCTCTGGAAAAGTTTCCGCCGGGCGCCGGCTGGCTGCGGTTGGCGTCCTCCAGGGGCGCTGAGCTGGAGACGCCTGGTTACATCTTCATGAGGAAAATTTGCTTAACAACGGCGAACCTGCGGCGTAGCGTGTTTTCGAAATGCGGGTGCCATCTCCATGAATCAGGAAGGTCTCGATGAACAGGCTGATACTCGCCATCTTGGTGCTGCTGAAGGCAGCCACTACCCAGGCGGCTGCGCCCGGCGCCGATCCAGTACTCATGGCGCAGAACCTGCCGGGCAACAACAATCCCTACAACAGTCCGATTCGCCGGGCCAACCCGAACAGCATGCAGGGCACCCAGCCCAACGTGCCAGGCATACGGCACAACCCGACGGTTCCGGTGCCCCGACCGCCGACCCTGGAGAATGGTGGCATCGGCAACGGCTATCCGCGTTCCGGGCCGCCATCGGGGTCGCCACGCCCCACCATCGAGTCGCCGACGCCTCCCCGGCACGCCAATAACGGCAATCGTTGAGACACCGTGCCGATCAACACCACCACAGAAGGAAGTGTGCATGTTGCGTAAAACATTCCTGGCAACACTTTGCGCCAGCGCTGCCCTGGCCCTTTCAACCCCGGCTTCTGCCGCGCCAGTCCAGCAATTCAAGGCCGAGGATGGCACCGTCGAAGTCACCACGGTGACCCGGGGGCTGGAGCGGCCCTGGTCCGTGGCGTTCCTGCCGGAGCAGCAAGGCATGCTGGTCACGGAACGTCCCGGTAACCTGCGATGGGTGAAGGCCGACGGGAAATTGTCTGCACCGTTGAGCGGTGTTCCCGAGGTCTGGGCCAAGGGGCAGGGTGGCTTGCTGGATGTCGTGCTGTCTCCAGACTTCAAACAGGATCGCACCGTCTACCTGTCGTATGCCGAGGCGGGCAAGGATGGCAAGGCCGGCACGGCGGTGGGCCGTGGGCAGTTGTCCAGCGACATGACGCGCCTGGACAACTTCGATGTGATTTTCCGCCAGCAACCCAAGCTCTCGACGGGCAACCATTTCGGTTCGCGCCTGGTATTCGACCGGGACGGCTATCTGTTCATCACCCTGGGCGAAAACAACGACCGTCCGACCGCACAGGACCTGGACAAGCTGCAAGGCAAGATCGTGCGGATCTATCCCGACGGCAAGGTGCCGGACGACAACCCTTTCGTGGGGCAGAAAAATGTCCGTCCGGAGATCTGGTCCTATGGCTTGCGCAATCCCCAAGGCGCCGCGCTCAATCCCTGGAATGGCACGCTCTGGGAGAATGAGCATGGCCCCAAGGGCGGTGACGAGCTGAACATCATCGAACGCGGCAAGAACTATGGCTGGCCGTTGGCGACTCACGGTGACAACTATTCCGGCGCGCCGATTCCCGAGGCCCAAGGCAAGACCGCGAAGGGTACCGTCGGCCCCCATCACGTCTGGCAGGTATCGCCAGGGCTCAGCGGCATGGCGTTCTACGACAATGACCGGTTCAAGGCCTGGCAACGCAACGCGTTTGTCGGGGCGCTGGTTTCCAGGGACCTGGTTCGCCTGGAGTTCGACGGCGACAAGGTTGTCCATGAAGAACGCCTGCTCGGCGAGCTCAAGGAGCGTATCCGCGATGTTCGCCAGGGGCCGGATGGTTTCCTCTATGTGCTGACAGACGACGATGATGGTGCGCTGTACAAAGTCGGGCTGAAGCAATAGTCGTGCTGTGAAGTTTTTCGTGGCGAGGGAGCTTGCTTCCGCTGGGCTGCGTGGCAGCCCCATCCAGGCAACGCGATGAGCCTGACACACCGAGCGTCCGATCTTCGGGTTGCTGCGCAACCCAGCGGGAGCAAGCTCCCTCGCCACAGGATCAAAAGCGTCAAAGGACCTCGGAGCGCAAGGCCAGCGCGTGGCCGTGGCAGCGTCTTGAGAGTGCTCCGCACGTCCGATTTCTCAACTAACCGACAGGCGTCGGAGGATGAAGTCGAAATAGTGGCTAATCTAGCTTGCAGATCGAGCAACGTAATTGCAGTTTGCATGGAAAAAACCGCGTTCCCTTGCATTTTGCATGACCGTTGCGCTGAACCACTGTGCTAAGTAACTGATTTGTAACAGTGTCGCTGTATCGATTTACGGGCATATTTTTTGCGAGTTGATACCTGAGTTCGATGTCGGGCTCCAACACCAGAAAACGCCAAAATGAACGAACGGCACGGCATTCGAAGTCCTGTCCGCAGGGAAGAATCGGACGAAAATACCGCCGTCGTGAACATGAATTGGCTGCCTCAAAAGGAGAGAGTTGCCATGTTTTTATCTGCCCTCGAAATGCGAAACATCATTGAAAGCAGCCTGCTGCCTAAACGCTCGCAATGCACCTTGTCACCTGATCTGTCCATGACCGTTAAAATCTACGACGACCACGAGACCGACCGCGTGGCGTTGGTCAAGAGCGATATTGACGCCACCAAGCTCACGGGCTGCCGCGCCATTAACGATCTGATTGCGGAACTGCGCACCGAACTCGACCGTGGCCAAGGTCATGGCCATGGAAACTATTTCCACCAGCAACACCGGATGAGCGGGCGTTAAGCACCGCCCGACCTTTGCAAACCTGACGACCGGGTCCGACCTTGTTCGAACCCGGCGTCCAGCTTTCAGTTTTCAGACCAATTGCTGCCGATAGGGCAGGTCTGGCCCGACTTTGCCGCACGTCAGCGCCGCAGCGCGCATGGCGAAATCGAGCATCTTCCCAATCTGCTCCGCGCCCAGCGAATGTAAACCCTCCACATGATCCAGTTGCTGTTCCGTCAGCCAAGCGATCAGCGCAGCCTGGAACGTGTCGCCCGCGCCCACCGTATCGGCGATCTGTACCGGGCAGGCAGGCAGCGACCATACGCCATGCTGGCGGCTGAACACCGTTGCGCCCTGGCCGCCCCGGGTGAGGAAGGCCAACTGACAGCGGTGCTCCAGCCAGCCAGCAATCACTTCATGGGGATCTCGATCAGGGTAGAGCAGGCTCAGATCCTCATCGCTGACCTTGATCAGGTCGGCATATTCCACCAGCGTCGCGATCCGTGAGCGCCACAACTCGATGTCTGGCTGCGGATTAAGCCGTACGTTCGGGTCGAGGCTGATCAGGCGGCGGCCGCTTTCGCGTTGGACCAGTGCCAGCAGCGTATCGCCCACCGGTTGCACCACCAATGAGAACGAACCCACATGCAGGCCGCGCACTTGCGGGCCCAGCGTCGGCAAATGCTCCACGTTCAATTGCCGGTCTGCGCAGCCTTCGCCACGGAAGCTGTAGTGGGGCGAGCCGTTGGCGCCGACGGCAACCATGGCCAGGGTCGTGGGTGCCTCGAAGTCCTGGGCAAATTGAGTGCTGACGCCTTCGTCAACCAGCACCTGTTTCAAGCGCCGGCCGAGATAGTCGGTGGACAGCCCGGTGAACAGCGCCGACTCGATCCCCAGTCGACGCAAACCCACCGCCACGTTGAACGGTGAACCCCCGGCGAGCGCCTTGAAATTCACTTGCGAAGCCGGGGACTGCGCTTCGTTTGCGCTGAAGAAATCAAACAGCGCTTCACCACATACCAGATACATAATTGCCTGCTCTCAAAGGGTTGCGACGTGTTGCCGATAACGTTCGTAGGCTTGTTGTGACGCCGCGACGTCGGTCGCGACGGGGCGGGTTTCGCTGGCCGGGTCGAGCTTGACGCAGCGCTCGCACAGGTCGGCCAGGGATGCTTGCCCGGCGCCATGACACCACGCCGCCTGGATCGCCGCGCCCAGGGCAGCGGCTTCGCTCTGTTCGGTGCAGATGA
Organism: Pseudomonas sp. AGC41; assembly: GCF_057334555.1. NCBI lineage: Bacteria > Pseudomonadati > Pseudomonadota > Gammaproteobacteria > Pseudomonadales > Pseudomonadaceae > Pseudomonas > Pseudomonas sp. AGC41. Next base: position 8,703 of record NZ_JBHFJB010000125.1, on the reverse strand, counting down.
CTGTGGTGTCCATGATGTCGGCGACGATCTGTCGCCAGACCGGGCTCTTCGAGCCGCCGCCGATCAGGCGAATGCTCTGGGCCTTGAGCCCGTTGGCACGGAGCAGGTCGAGGCCATAACGCAGGCCGAAGGTCGTGCCTTCGACCACTGCGCGGCAGAGATTGGCCCGGGTCAGGTTGGTAGTCGTCAGGCCCAGCAGGCTGCCGGTGGCATGGGGCAGGGCGGGGACGCGTTCGCCATTGAGGAACGGCAGCATGCACACGCCCTCGGCTCCGATCGGTGCCTGGGTCACCAGGGTGTTGAACGCGTCGATGCCCAGTTCCAACAGCTCGCGCAGCGCTCCGGTGGCGTTGGTCAGGTTCATGGTGCAGATCAGCGGCAGCCAGCCGCCGCTCGAGGAACAGAACGTTGCCACGGATGCTTGCGGGCTGACCACCGGCTCCGCGGCATACGCATACACCGTGCCGGAGGAACCGAGGCTCATGGTGATCACACCGGGCTGGATGTTGCCGGTGCCGATGGCGCCCATCATGTTGTCGCCGCCGCCACTGGCGACCACCGCGTCGGGGTTGAGGCCCAGGTGTGCGGCGATCTCGGGCAGGATCCTGCCGACGGGCTGATGGGCCTCGATCAGCTCGGGCAAGGCCGACTCCAGCCGGCCGCTGGGGTCGATATGGCGCAGCAGCGCGCGATCCCATTGACGGCTGCGGACGTTGAAGTAGCCGGTGCCCGAGGCATCGCCATACTCGCTGCAATGGCGCCCGGTAAGCCAATAATTGAGGAAGTCGTGGGGCAGCAGGATGCTGGCGGTCCGCTCGAAAACCTGCGGGTGCTGTTCCCGGGTCCAGAGCAGTTTGGACACCGTGTAGCCCGGCGCGATCACCACGCCGAGGCGTTCCAGGCTGCCGTCCTCACCACCGAGATGCGCCAGGAGACGATCGTTTTCCGCGGTCGTCTCGGTATCGCACCACAGTTTTGCCGGGCGCAGGACCTGGCCCTGGTCATCGAGCAATACCAGGCCGTGCTGCTGGCCGGAGACGCCGATGCCGAGAATCGACTGGCCATCGACCTGTGCATCCGCCAGCGCTTGCCGAGTGGACTGGGTGAACGCGTCGAGCCATTGCCGGGTGTCTTGTTCCCGGCGGCCGTTGGCACCGCTGATCATGTCGTGGGCGGCGGCGCCCTGGCCGAGTACCTGGCCACTGATTGAATCGAGGATCAGCGCCTTGGTGCCTTGGGTGCCGCAGTCGATGCCCAGGAACAGTTGTTGGTTTGCCATGGAAATCCTCGGATCAGCAGCTTGATTACATTATGGTCAGGGACATGCAATATGGTCAGGATCATGGAATACCTGTGG
>NZ_JBHFJB010000125.1:2813-7326 GCF_057334555.1 Pseudomonas sp. AGC41 | reverse complement strand
AGTTTGCTCCCTCGCCACAAAAGCGGAGTGTGCCCGCTCAGTTCGCGTCAGCAAGAATCCGCTCTAGTGTTCGTGTCACGCCTTGCTCGCGCAAGCTGTTGCAGCACCATTCGAATGCTGCCACGAACTCGGCCGAACGGGGGATGGCCGTGCCAAAAATTTCTTCCACTGCAAGCATTCTCTGGGTCACCAGCGCGTCGTCGGCCACCAGCGCCTGGCAGAACGCCGCACGTGGGTCAGGGATCGAATAGGTCGTGCCGTTTTCATCTACCCCTTTGAGGTAAACCGCCCAGGCCGCCACTACCAGCGCCGCGCGGCGGGTCTGGCCGCCGTCGGCGATCAGGCGGTTGATGGTCGGCACGGTGAATTTGGGAAATTTCGACGAGCCATCCGAACACACCCGTTCCAACTGGTCGGCGATCGCCTGGTTGGAGAAGCGCTCCACCAGGGTGTCCTTGTACTCCGTCAGGTCGATGCCCGGCACGGGCGACAGTTGTGGCGTCACGTCCAGGTCCATGTAGGCGCGGATGTAACGCACGAACAACGGGTCGTTCATGGTTTCATGGACGAACCGATAGCCCTTGAGGAAACCCAGGTACGTCAACGCGAGATGGCTGCCGTTGAGCAGCTTGATCTTCATCTCTTCATAGGGTGAAACGTCATCGGTGAACTGCACGCCGACCTTCTCCCAGGCCGGGCGACCATTGACGAACCTGTCCTCCAGCACCCATTGCACAAAGGGTTCGCACACCACTGGCCAAGCGTCGTCGATGCCATGCTCGTCGTGCAGCTGCAAGCGGTGGGCGCTGCTGGTCATCGGGGTGATGCGATCGACCATGGCGTTGGGAAAGCTCACGTTCTGCTCGATCCATTGTTTCAGTTCGGGGTCTCGCAACGCGGCAAACGCCAGCAGCGCCTTGCGCGTGACGGCGCCGTTGTGGGGCAGGTTATCGCAGGACATCAGGGTGAACGCCGGCGTCCCCATAGCCCGGCGTTTGGCCAGCGCGGCGCAGAGGAAACCGAACAGGGTCTGCGGTTCGTCCGGATGGGCCAGGTCGTGCTGGATCTGCGGCAGCTGAGACATGAATTCGCCGTTGCTGTCGTCGATGCAATAACCGCCCTCGGTGATGGTCAGCGAGACGATGCGGATCTGCGGGTCGGCCAGTTTGTCGATCAATGCCTGGACGCTGTCCTCGGCGAGCAGCATGTCGGTGATAGCTCCGATCACGCGGACTTCGGTGTCATCGGTATCGCCCAGTTCATACAGGGTGAACAGGTAGTCCTGGCCGGCCAGATCATCCCGGGCCCGGCGGTCTTCGGCGCGCAGACCGACGCCGCAGATCGCCCAGTCGAGGCCTTCGCCGGTGTTCATCAACGCGTCGGTGTAATACGCCTGGTGCGCACGGTGGAAACCGCCGACGCCGATATGGGCGATGCCCTGGCGGCGGTCGCCCAGGCTGTAGGCGGGCAGGGCAACCCCGGCGGTGAGGTTATGCAGGTTCTGTCGGTTGAGTTTCATCGCAAATCTCGGCAATCAGGCGGCAGCGCGCAGCGCGCGGGAAACCGCAACGCCCTCGGCATCGAATAAGTGGCAGTACTCGGCGTCCAGGTGCAGCTCCAGTTGCTCGCCGAAACGGCTCGCCAGGTCACCACGCACGCGCATGGTCAGGGCTTCGCCGGAGGTGGTGACGACGTGGCAGAAGGTGTCGCTGCCCAGGCGTTCGCTGACGTCCGCGGTGACCCGCAGCGTGCAATCGCCCGGTTGCGCCAGGTTCAGGTGTTCCGGACGAATCCCCAGGGTGACCGCGCCACCGACGCTCAGGTTGGCACCGCTGCGTGGCAGGCTGATGCGGGTGCCGGCGTCCAGCAGCACTTCACATCCCTGGCCGTCCAGGCCGGTGACCTTGCCCTTGAGAAAACCCATCTTCGGCGTGCCGAGGAACCCGGCGACGAACAGGTTGGCTGGCTGGTGATACAGCTCCAGCGGCGAGCCGACCTGCTCGATGCGCCCGCCGTTGAGCACCACCACCTTGTCGGCCAGGGTCATTGCCTCGACCTGGTCGTGGGTCACGTAGATCATGGTCGCCTGCAATTCCTTGTGCAGACGCGCCAGTTCCAGGCGCATCTGCACGCGCAGGGCGGCGTCGAGGTTCGACAAGGGCTCGTCGAACAGGAAGATTTTCGGGTTGCGCACGATGGCCCGGCCGATCGCCACGCGCTGGCGCTGACCGCCGGACAGTTGCTTGGGCTTGCGCTCCAGCATCGGCCCCAGTTCGAGGATGCGCGCCGCTTCGTTGACTTTCTTTTCCACCTCGGCCTTGGGCACACCGGCGAGGTCGAGGGCGAAGGACATGTTCTTGCGCACGCTCATGTGCGGGTACAGGGCATAGGTCTGGAACACCATCGCCAGGTCGCGCTTGGCCGGGCTGACTTCGGTGATGTCCCGGCCGTCCAGCTCGATGGTGCCGTCGCTGACTTCTTCCAGGCCGGCGATCAGCCGCAGCAGGGTCGACTTGCCGCAGCCCGAGGGGCCGACGAAGACCACGAATTCGCGGTCGTTCACTTCAAGGTCGATGCCCTTGATGATGGAGAAGCCTTCGAAGCCTTTTTGCAGATTCTTGATTTTCAGGTTGGCCATGATGATGGGCCTCCACTTCTGATAACTGGGTAGGGCGCGTTACTTCACCGCGCCGAAGGACAAACCGCGCACCAGCTGTTTCTGGCTGATCCAGCCGAAAATCAGGATCGGCGCGCACGCCAGGGTCGAGACGGCGGACAACTTGGCCCAGAACAGACCTTCGGGGCTGGAATACGAGGCGATCAGCGCCGTCAGCGGCGCGGCTTTGGATGAGGTGAGGTTCAGCGACCAGAACGCCTCGTTCCAGCACAGGATCAGCGACAGCAACACGGTGGACGCCAGACCGCCCTTGGCGATCGGCAGCAGCACGCGGACCATTTCCTGCCACAGCGTGGCGCCATCCAGACGTGCCGCTTCGAGGATGTCGCGAGGGATGTCCTTGAAGTAGGTGTAGATCATCCAGACCACGATGGGCAGGTTGATCAGGGTATAGATGATGATCAGCGCGAGGCGCGTGTCCAGCAGGCCGAACTGCTTGGCCAGCAGATAGATCGGCATCAGCACGCCCACCGGCGGCAGCATTTTGGTGGAGAGCATCCACAGCAGCGTGCCCTTGGTGCGCTGGGTTTCGTAAAACGCCATGGAGTAGGCAGCCGGTACCGCGATCAGCAGGCACAGGGCGGTGGCGCTGAAGGAAATCACCACCGAGTTCCAGGCGAAGCTGAAGTAGTTGCTGCGCTCGTTGATGTGCAGGTAGTTCTCCAGCGTCGGCGCGAAGATGAACTGCGGCGGCGTGGCGAAGGCGTCGATTTCAGTCTTGAAGCTGGTCAGCACCATCCAGAAGATCGGAAAGAAGATCAGGATCGCGATGGCCCAGGCCAGCGTGCCCAGCAGCAGGCTTTGCAGGCGACGGGATTGTTGAAGAGTCATGGCCATGGCCTCAATGCTTGTCGGTGAGGTTTTTGCCGATCATCCGGACCAGGATGATGGCAGCGATGTTGGCGATCACCACGGCGATCAGGCCACCGGCGGACGCCATGCCGACGTCGAACTGCACCAGCGCCTGGTTGTAGATCAGGTAGGCGAGGTTGGTGGAGGCGTAGCCGGGGCCACCGTTGGTGGTGGTGAAGATCTCGGCGAACACCGACAGCAGGAAAATCGTCTCGATCATCAGCACCACGGCAATCGGACGCGCCAGGTGCGGCAGGGTCAGGTGCCAGAAAATCGCGATCGGCCCGGCACCGTCCAGGCGCGCGGCTTCTTTCTGTTCCTGGTCGAGGGACTGCATGGCGGTCATCAGGATCAGGATCGCGAAGGGCAGCCATTGCCACGACACGATGATGATGATCGACAGCAACGGGTAATGCGCCAGCCAGTCCACCGGCTGGGCACCGAAGAGCTTCCACACCGAGGCGAGGATGCCGGAGACCGGATGGAAAATCAGGTTCTTCCAGATCAACGCGCCGACGGTGGGCATGATGAAGAATGGCGAGATCAGCAACACCCGCACGATACCGCGACCGAAAAACTCGCTGGCCTCCAGCAACGCGCTGATCAACACGCCGAGGACGATGCTGATCAGCAGCACGCTGCCCACCAGCAGCAAGGTATTGGTGGCACCGGGCATGAAGCCCGAGTCGGTCAGGAAGTAAGTGAAGTTCTCCAGCCCGACGAATTCGTTTTCGCCGGGGTAGAGCAGGTTGTAGCGGATCATCGAGAAATAGACGGTCATGCCCAGCGGCACGATCATCCACAGCAGCAACAAGGCGACCGAAGGGCTGACCAGGAACCAGCCGGGGTTGGCCAGGCGGATCTTGCGGGCTGGCGGGACTATTTCGATGGGGGCTTTGACTGTTGTCGTTGAAGTATTCATGGCATTGAACCGATTTTATGCAGACCTACAAAAATCCATTGTGGGAGCGAGCCTGCTCGCGA
>NZ_JBHFJB010000125.1:1185-2777 GCF_057334555.1 Pseudomonas sp. AGC41 | reverse complement strand
CCGACAACATAGATGTTGAATGTGACGGCCTCATCGCGAGCAGGCTCGCTCCCACATGACGGTTGGATTTACTTGGGATACCCGGCGCGTTTCATCTCGCGTTCGGTGGTGGACTGCGCGGCGGTCAATGCCTGGTCCACGCTCTGCTGGCCGGTCAGCGCGCCGGAGAAGAACTTGCCGACCTGGGTGCCGATGGCCTGGAATTCAGGAATCGTCACCAACTGAATGCCGATGTAGGGCACGGGCTTGAGGGTCGGGGCTTTCGGGTCGGCGACTTTCAACGACTCCAGCGTCACCTTGGCAAACGGCGCGGCCTTCATGTACTCGTCGCTGTAGGTCGAGGCGCGGGTGCCTGGCGGTACGTTGGCGATGCCGTCGGTCTTGGCGACCAGTTGGCCGTATTCCTTGGACGTCGCCCAAGTGGTAAAGACCTTGGCCGCATCCTTGGCTTTGGAACTGGTCGGGATGGCCAGCGACCAGGAGTACATCCACGAGGTGCCTTTTTCGGTTTTTTCGTGGGGGGCGAAGGTGAATCCGACGTGATCGGCCACTTTGCTCTGGGTTTTGTCCGTGACGAACGAACCGGCAACGCTGGCATCGACCCACACCGCGCACTTGCCGCTGTTGAACAGGGCCAGGTTCTCGTTGAAGCCGTTGCTGGAAGCGCCCGGCGGGCCGGATTTCTTCATGTTGTCGACGTAGAAGTTCAGCGCATCCTTCCATTCAGGCCCGTTGAATTCCGGCTGCCACTTCTCATCGAACCAGCGCGCGCCAAAACCGTTGGCCAGGGTCGTGATCAGCGCCATGTTCTCGCCCCAGCCGGCCTTGCCCCGCAGGCACAGGCCATATTGCTCCTTGGATTTGTCGGTGAGTTTCTCTGCGAACTCACCGATCTGGGTCCACGTCGGGTGCTCGGGCATGCTCAGCCCGGCATTCTTGAACAGGTCCGTGCGGTAATAGGTGATCGAGCTTTCGGCATAGAACGGCAGGGCGTACAACGAGCCTTTGACCGACAGGCCATCGCGTACGGAAGGGAACACGTCGTCCAGGTCGTAGGAAGCCGGCAGGTCTTTCATCGGTTCCAGCCAGCCCTTGGCGCCCCACAGTGCGGCTTCGTACATGCCAATGGTCAACACGTCGAACTGTCCACCCTGGGTGGCGATGTCTGTGGTCAGGCGCTGGCGCAGGACGTTTTCTTCGAGCACCACCCAGTTCAGCGTGATGTCCGGATGCTCGGCCTCGAAGGTTTTCGAGAGCTTTTGCATGCGGATCATGTCGCTGTTGTTGACGGTGGCAATGGTCAGGGTTTGCGCGCCGAAACTGACGCTGCTGAGGGTCATGCAGGTGGAGACAAGCAGAGCTTTTACCGAAGGTTTCATCGCGCACTCCTATTCCGCGCCCACGGGCTGCAGAAGGACAGTTATTGTTTTTGTGTCTTCCGGATGAGAGGAAGAATGTGCGCTGATTACAGCCCTCAATGGATTGCATGACAAATCATTCGTCGCACTTTTACTGATACTTTTTTGCACTGAAGACGAGAGAGGGCCAACTGTGGCGGGGGGGCGGGCTCCCGCTGGGGCGCGCAGCGGCCC
>NZ_JBHFJB010000125.1:0-1117 GCF_057334555.1 Pseudomonas sp. AGC41 | reverse complement strand
CCCCCCCCCCCCCCCCCCCCCACAAGGGTCAGGCCTGGTTCTGCTCGGTCAACCGCTGCACCGCCAGCCGCCGATAATGAGAAGGCGTCATGCCCTTGAGTTGCTGGAAGCGCCGGTTGAAGTTGGAAATATTGTTGAAGCCCGACTCGAAGCACACATCGGTCACCGGTTTATCGCCATCGGCCAGCAACTCGCAGGACTTGCTGATGCGCAGTCGGTTGACGAATTCGATGAAGCAACGCCCCGTGGCTTGCTTGAAAACGCGGCTGAAATAGGTGGGTTTCATGCCCAGGTGCTCGGCGACTTCTTCCAGGGGCAATTCCCGCGCGTAGTGGGCGAAGATGTAATCCACCGCGCGGTTGGTGCGGTCAATGCTGTGCTCGTCCGCCGCCTGTGGCGTGGTGGCGCCCGAAAGCAGTTGGAAGTCTTCGCAGGCCGCCAGCAGCTCCATCAGGATGAAAAAGTAGCCCAGCCGGCTCATGCCCTGGGCATCGGCGATGCGTTGCATCAACGTCATGGCCTGGCGGATGGTGCGCTTGCAGCGAAATTCGATGCCGTGCTGGGCACGTTCCAGCAGCGGTGCGAGGGTCTTGAGCTCGGCGAACACCTGGTTGCCGCTTTCAAACAGCTCATCGGTGAAGTTCACCAGCATGTCGCGCTTGGGCACCACTTCGTCCTCCGCCACCTGGCTGATCCAGTTGTGGGGCAGGTTGGGGCCGGTAAGGAACAGTGACTGCGGGGAAAAATTGCCGATGTAGTCGCCGATGAAGACCTTGCCCGAACTGGCGACGATCAGGTGCAGCTCGTATTCCTTGTGGAAATGCCAGCGCACCAGCGGGCAAGGAAAACCGTGCTGGCGATAAATGATGGACAGCCCGTTGTGGTCGTCCATCAACTCGTAGGAAGGGTCGGTGACTCTGGCTGTGCGGGTCATGGGCCTGGCGCTTTTGTTGTTATCGCCGCTGGATAATGCCCCCTTCGCCGTCCGGGTTCCAGCCCCGGGATGAAGGCCGGTTCAGCTGTTGCGGTTCTTTTCTTCAATCCACTGGGACATGTATTGGGTGCTCTTGTGCTGGTGATGGCGCAGCATGCTGCCGGTGAAGTTGTCCCGGCGGCG
>NZ_JBHFJB010000124.1:28456-71053 GCF_057334555.1 Pseudomonas sp. AGC41 | reverse complement strand
CCCACACAGGGTTTGTTTAATGGTTTAACTGGCGAAGAGGTAGGCCTCTACATCCATTCCGGCATCCCGCATCTGCGCCAGTTTGTAGCGCAGGGTCCGCGGGCTGATACCGAGGCGTTCAGCCGCCTCCTTGCGTCGGCCGCGTTCGGCGCGCAGGGTGTCGATGATCATCTGGAATTCGCGGCGTCGCAGGTCATCCTCCAGGGCGCCAGCGGCCTCCCCCATCACTTCTCCCGCGGGAATCTGCGCCGGAGCGGACTGCAACGCCGGCAAAGGCGCGCAGGCCACCGGGCCGGCCAGGCAGAAATCCTCCGGCTGGATCAAGCCGCCCTGCTGCAGGATCAGCGCCCGCTGGATAGCGTTGTCCAGTTCTCGGACATTGCCCGGCCAGGGATAGGCGATCAGGCAGGCCCGCGCCTCGGCGGACAACCGTGCCGCCGCGTGCTTCATTTTATTGACGTGCTTGGCCAGCAGACGCTCGGCCAGCGGCAGGATATCGGCGGTGCGCTCGCGAAGTGGACGCCAGGCCAGCGGAAAAACCGACAGTCGGTAGAAAAGGTCTTCACGAAAGCGCCCCGCCGCCACTTCTCCGGCCAGGTCGCGGTTGGTCGTCGCCACCACACGAATGTCCAGGCTGATGGGCTTGCGACCGCCGACCCGCTCCACTTCGCGCTCCTGCAAGACGCGCAGGAGCTTGGCTTGCAGGCCCAGCGGCATCTCGGAAATTTCATCCAGCAGAATGGTGCCGCCATCGGCCTGCTCGAATTTGCCAGGCTGGGCCGCGATGGCGCCGGTGAACGAACCTTTCTCGTGGCCGAACAGTGTCGCCTCGAGCATGTTGTCGGGAATCGCCGCGCAGTTGATGGCAATGAACGGTTCGCCAGCGCGCCGGGATTGCTGATGGATATAGCGGGCCAAGACTTCCTTGCCCGTGCCGGACTCGCCGGAAATCAATACAGTGGAGTCGCTGCGAGCCACCCGCGCGGCAAGTTCCAGCAATTGCGCGCTGGCCGGCTCGATGGCTACCGGCCCCTCCCCCTCGACAGCCGGGCTGCCCAAGGCATGGCGAGCCACCAGATCCAACAGGGCCTTGGGCTCGAACGGCTTGACCAGATAATCCGCCGCCCCTTGGCGCATGGCATCCACTGCCCGCTCGACGGCGCCGTGGGCGGTCATCAGCAAAACTGGCAGTTGCGGCTGGCGTGCGCGCAGCAGGCCGAGCAATTGATGGCCGTCCATGCCTGGCATGTTGACGTCGCTGACCACCAGGCTGAACGGCTCACGAGCGACCGCTAGCAAGGCCTCTTCCGCCGAACCGACAGCGGCATAGTCATGCCCGGCCAACAGCAGCGTATCGGCGAGCGCTTCACGCAACGCGCGATCGTCTTCAACCAGCAAAACCTTCGTCGCCATTTGCTTACTCTACCCCTTGCGCACAGGCAAACAGCGGCAAGCACACCGTCGCGCACGTGCCGCGCCCCAGCTGCGAGCGCAGCTGCAATTCGCCCTGATGCGCACGCGCCACCGCCTTGACCACGGTCAGGCCCAGGCCGGTGCCGGTGGTCTTGGTGGTAAAAAATGGTTCGCCCAGCCGCGCCAGCACGGACGGCTCAATGCCGCTGCCGTTGTCGCTGACACACAGGCGCAAGGTGGTGCCGCGGGTGTACAGATGGACCTTCAGGCGGACATCAGCGCCGCTGGCCTGGATCGCGTTTTCAATCAGATTTAATACCGCGCCCACCAACGTGTCACGGTTGCACAGCACCTCGCCCACGTGACTGTCGCACTGCCAGCGGATCGACACTCCCTGCACATGGGTCAGTGCTGCGGCCTGCAAAGACTGCAGCAGCATCTTGGGCGCGACGCGGTCGGTCAGCGGCAACTCGCCACGGGCGAACACCAGCATGTCGCGCACCTGATGTTCCAGCTCATGCAAGCGCTCCTTCAAGCGGCCGGCAAAGCGCTGCTGGGTCTCCATCGGCAGTTGCTGTTCGGTCAGATGGCTGGCGTACAGCAACGCGGCAGACAGCGGCGTACGGATTTGATGGGCCAGCGACGCGACCATCCGCCCAAGGGAAGACAGACGCTCGTGGCGGGCCAACTGGTCTTGCAAGTGACGGGTTTCAGTCAGGTCGTTGAGGAGCACCAACTGTCCGGGCTCGGCGTCCAGTGAACGGGTCGAAATGGACAACCGCCGACCATCCTTCAGGGAAACTTCATGGCCGTCGTCATCGCGGGGAGCGAAGCAGCGGGCGATGACGTGCCGCCAGAGTTGCCCTTCCAGAGGGCGGCCGAGCAGCTCGCACGCCGCCGGGTTGGCTTCGCGCACGTAGCCGTGGGCATCGATGACAATGACGCCGCCAGGCAGGAGATCCAGCAGGTTTTGCAGCCGGTTGGCCAGGCGCTCTTTTTCCGCCAGCTCCTGCATGCGCTGGGCACTGACCACCGCCAGCTCACCCTTGAGCTCGGTAACCCGTGCTTCAAGCAGGCTATAGGAGTCGGTCAGCTGGGTGGACATCTGGCTGAACAGCGAAAACGCCTGTTCAAGTCCAAGCCGGCTAGCCTGCTCGGCGGACGACATATGCCCCGACTCGGGGACAGAAGACATCAGGGCGGCTTGGGTCATCGTGCTCTCTCGCTTGGCTGACCGTCAGTTAAACGGAACGTTGCGAGGGCTGTAGCAATACCCGTGCCGAAAAAAAACCGCCTGAAAATCAGGCGGTTGGAAAACAGGCGTCAATCATCCGCCTGTTCATCTCCTTCGCGACGGCTCATGCCGTACTTACGCATCTTTTCCACCAGAGTGGTTCGGCGAATGCGCAAGCGCTCTGCCGCGCGGGCGACGATGCCGTTGGCGTCGTCCAGAGCCTGCTGGATAAGCCCCTGTTCCAGGCCACCCAGGTAATCCTTGAGGTCCAATCCTTCCGGCGGCAGCAAGGCATTGGAGGTGAAATCCGGCGTATGGCCGTTGATCGCCACCCGCTCCTCCAGGTCGCTGCGCAGGCTATCGACCATTTGCTCGTCTTCGTCATCGACGTAACGGAATTTCTTCGGCAGCTCGTTCACCCCGATCACACCGTAGGGGTGCATGATCGCCATGCGCTCCACCAGGTTGGCCAGCTCGCGGACGTTGCCCGGCCAGCCGTGGCGGCACAGAGACATGATTGCCGCCGAGTTGAAGCGGATCGAACCACGCTTCTCATGCTCCATGCGCGAGATCAGCTCGTTCATCAACAGCGGAATGTCTTCGACCCGCTCACGCAGCGGCGCCATTTCGATCGGGAACACATTGAGACGATAATAAAGGTCTTCACGGAAGCTACCGACCTCAATCATGGTCTCAAGGTTCTTGTGGGTTGCGGCGATGATCCGCACGTCGACGCTCTGGGTCTTGTTGCTGCCCACGCGCTCGAAGGTGCGCTCCTGCAAGACGCGCAGCAGCTTGACCTGCATCGGCAACGGCATGTCGCCAATTTCATCGAGGAACAGCGTGCCGCCGTTGGCCAACTCGAAACGCCCGGCGCGGCTGGTGATAGCGCCAGTGAAGGCGCCCTTCTCATGGCCGAACAATTCGCTTTCGAGCAACTCGGCGGGGATCGCCCCGCAGTTGACCGGCACGAATGGCGCTTCGCGGCGCTTGGAATGGTAATGCAGGTTGCGCGCGACCACTTCCTTGCCGGTACCGGATTCACCCAGGATCAGCACGCTGGCGTCGGTATCAGCCACCTGCTGCATCATCTGGCGCACGTGCTGGATGGCACGGCTGGTGCCGACGAGACTGCGGAAAAGATTGGGTTCGCGATGCCGGCCACGCTCACGCGCCTGGTCGTACATTTCGCGATAAACCTGGGCACGGTGCAGCGAATCGAGCAATTTGCTGTAGCTCGGCGGCATTTCCAGGGTGGAAAGTACCCGGCGGCGCTGGTCTTCCGGCAGGTCGAGGGAAGAATTTTCGCCCATTAGCAAAACTGGAAGGAACTCATCCCAGGTCGAGAGTGTCTTTAGCAAGCCCAAAAGCGACGCGGGAGCATTTACCGTCCCGATCAGGACGCAAATGACTTCACGACTGGACGACAAAGAGCCGACAGCCTGCTGCCAATCATGGCTACCGCAGGGTAAATTTTCTTCGCCAAGAAAATTCAGGATCACCGCCAGGTCGCGGCGGCGGACGCTATCGTCATCGATCAGGAGAATTTTGGTTTCACGCCACATGCAATAGCAACTTCCCTAGTCAACTCAATGCCCGGATTTGGGGGCAAGCTAGACGCTTGCAGACTTGTCATGCCTGTAGACGTCTGAAATCTGTAAACAGCCACTAGTTAAGTCAAAAAATCGTGCACAGTCAAATTTATGGCGCACTTTGTTCGGATTAATCTGAAAATAAAAATTCAGCCGAACAAGTGATAAACCTTCGCCGCATTTTGTGCCTGCTGAATCTGCGACATTTCGCTCACGATTGCCTGACGCTCGCCCGTTGCTGCTTCCAGCAACTGGCGATAGACCCCCAGCAGTTCTTCCAGATTATTACGCAACGCCGCCTCGTCCACCTCGGATTCGCTCAACACGTCTTCCATGCAGGAACGGCATGCCAGGTCCAACTGACCAATGGCTTCCCAATTACGTTCAGCCAAGGCGCCAATCAGGGCATCACGGGTTTGTTCGATTCGCTGCAGGACAAGACTCATAAGAGCGCTCCTTAGAATTGCGGACCAGGCGTGGCGATGGCATCCCAGCCTTCCTTGACCGTGCGAAGCAGATCGGCGACTTCGTCGAGGATCTTCGGATCGGTCTTTACGTTGGCTTCGGCCAGGCGTTTCATCATGTACGTGTACAGCGCATCCAGCTCGGCAACCGACTCGGCCTGGTTTTCCAGGTCGAGGCCTTCACGCAAGCCACCGACGATGCCGATGGCCTTGCCGATCAATATGCCTTTGCTGGCAATGTCCTTGCGCTCCATCGCACCTTTGGCTTGGGCTATGCGGTCCAGGCCGCCTTCCATGAGCATTTGCACAAGACGATGGGGACCTGCTTCGGAGGTTTGCGCCTGAGCACCAATTTTTTGGTATTGGCGAAGGGCTAACATCGGATTCATGTTCTACCTCATCAAAAAACATCAGTTCGTATAAACAGCGTATCGACGCCGCGTCAAAAAACTTTAGATCGAAAAAGCCGAAAGCCCGGGAGCGCCTTGCGACGCTTCCGGGCTTTTTCGTGTCAGCTGAAATCAGCTGTTTCGCTGCTGCGCGTTCATCGCTTCGAACATGGAGGTGATGTTGTTGGCGGTGGCTTTGAGCTTGCCAACCAGGGTATCCATGTCGTTGTACTTCTTGGTCAACACTGCGGTCAGATTCGCAACCCGACGATCCAGGGCTTCCTGATCGTTCTTCAGGCGCGTCTGGGTCCTGTTCAACGCCGTGGTCCGCTGATCAAGGACACCGCCAGGCTGACTGAACGGCAGGATCGCTTTTTCCATGCGCTCCAGCAAGCCGTCAGGTCCGGTGAACATCGTCTCGACCTCACCACTGAGCTTTTTGTCAGTCATTGCTGCGGTGAATTTGGTCCCATCGAAGTTCAACGCACCGGTCTTCTGATCGGTTGTAACACCCAATTGGGCCAGCACCGTAAGCTTGTCGCCAGCGCCTGTTTCAGACAAAGGACCACGCATCGCCGCCAGGAGCGAGCGAGGCAATGCGTCACCGGTCAACTTGGCCGGCACCGTCGGGTTACCATCATTATCGAGCGACGGCTTGGTCAGCGCGGTGATGCTGTTGGCCACCGCGTTATAGGCGTCGACGAATTTCTGGATCGAGGCTTTCAGGCCGTCATTGTTCGGCGCCACGGTAACGGTAGAAATTGCCTCCGTCCCTCCAGTCCCTCCCGCTACCAGGTTCAAGGTCAAGCCGGAGATCGCCTGGTCGACCTTGTTGCTTTTGCTAGTCAGTTCCATGCCATCGACGGAAAACTTGGCATCGACCGCCACGGCACCGATGGCCCCCGCTGAAATGGCCGTCATCGGGCTTCCAGGGGTACCCACGACATTGGTCCCATCGATCTCCAACCCGGCAATGCCGCTGACCGAAATGTCGGAGCCGGCGCCGGTGGTACTGGACCCCAGCACCAGGCGAGAACCGAAGGAGTCGGTCACGATGTTGGCACTGATACCCGCAGCCTTGAGCGAAGAGTCAGCGTTGATCGAATCACGAACCGATTGCAGGGTCGAGCCGTCCGGCACCGCAAGGGTACGATCGACGCCGTTCTGCTTGATGGTCATGGTGCCAGAGGGAATAGCGCTGGTAGTACCGCCGGCAAAGGCTGCACTCGCGACCTTGGACGAAGTGGCGATATTTCCGACTTTGATCGTATACGTGCCGGCTACCGCCGAGTTGGTGGCGGTGGCAGTTACGAAGTTCGTAGCAGAAGAAGTCGCGGCAAAACCGGAAAACGCCGGATTGGTCCTGCTCGACAGCTCCGTCATCGCAGTCCTGAAGGCGGCCAGCAAGGACTTCAGGCTTCCAATCCCGGAGATGTTATTGCTCGTGGTCGTCGTCGCACGGGTGATCTGGCCTTGCTTGGCCGCTTTGTCAGAATCCACCAGCGCCTTGACGATTGCACCAGTATCCAGGCCTGAGCCTAGACCCAGTCCCGGAAGAATTGGACTTGCCATGGTGATACTCCCTTCAGTGTGTCGCCGGCCTTTTGGCCAATACAACGCCCAAAAGAATAGAGCAACAAAATTCGTGCCAGCTGTCAGGCTTCTGCGCTGAACAACAAGCTGTTTGCATCATTTAAACTGTGGGCCAGTTTCAGAACTTCTTCGTTCGGGATCTGACGAATCACTTCACCGGAACCACTGGCTATCACTTTGACGATTACCTTGCCAGAAGGCTCATCAATAGAGAACTCCAGATTACGCTTGACCGACTGGACGAACTTCTCGACTTCCTGCACGGCCTTCTTCAGCTTGTCCTGCTCAGCGGCAGCGTCTTTCGGAGTTTCCTTGACAGGTGTCAAGGTAGCCACGTCAGCCTGAGGCTTCTCCACTGGCTTGTCGACCACTGTAGGCGCCGGCTTCGCCGCTGGATAAGACAAGTTCAGCTTCACGCTCATATCCATGTCCATCACCTCTTGAACGGAAAAAGCGAGAGAGCACGCAAGCGCACTCCCCCGCTAAAACTCATCCGGCTATTACTGAAGCAGCTTCAGTACAGCGGATGGCAGTTGGTTGGCCTGGGCCAGAACCGAAGTAGACGCTTGCTGCAGAGTCTGCTGCTTGGTCAGTTGTGCAGTTTCAGCAGCGAAGTCGGTATCTTGTACGCGACCCAGTGCAGCACTGGCGTTTTCGTTGATGTTCTGCAGGTTGGAGATGGTGCTGGAGAAGCGGTTTTGTGCAGCACCGAGGTCGGCACGAGCACTGTTGATGGTGTCGATTGCGCTGGTGATCGCGTCCATTGCAGCCGAGAACGCGGTTTCAGCAGCAACGCTGTCGGAACCAAGGATGGTGATTGCCGAACCAACACCCAGGCTCGTAGCGTCGAAGCTGGCGCTCAGGGTCAGGGAGATCTGGTTGTCAGTACCGGTGTTCGAGCCGACCTGGAAGGTCATGGTGCTAGCGGTACCGTCGAGCAGGTTCTTGCCGTTCAGGTTGGTGCTGTTGGCGATACGGGTCAGTTCGTCGCTCATCTGCGAGAACTCTTTGTTCAGAGCAACACGGTCATCTGCGCTGTTGCTGTCGTTACGGGACTGGATGGCCAGTTCACGCATACGTTGCAGAATGTTGGTCTGCTCTTGCATCGCGCCTTCAGCGGTCTGCGCCATGGAGATACCGTCGTTGGCGTTTTTGATCGCCATGGTCTGACCGCGGATTTGCGAGGTCATACGGGTAGCGATCTGCAGGCCGGCGGCGTCGTCTTTGGCGCTGTTGATTTTCAGGCCGGAAGACAGGCGAGTCATCGAAGTGGACAGAGCGTCGGAAGCACGGTTGAGGTTCTTCTGAACGTTCAGCGAAGTGGTGTTGGTGTTTACTGTTAAAGCCATGACGAATTCCTCGTTGGTTGGGTACTGCGGCTTCCGGCCCTTGGCAACCGCCGGGGTGTGGCCTAGAGAACCTTCGTAATAGTTATCGTCGGCTTGGGAACTTGCTTGAGGGCTTTTTTCAAAATATTTGCTAGCAGACTGCCACCCCTTGAGAAACAAGGGCTTAGCGGCTGGCAAAGGCCCGAAAAATGGCGTCAAGAAACCGCAGGACAGAGTCACGGGCAAAAAAATAGCGCTTCAGGCGAACCAGAAGCGCTATTGGAAGAACATCAACGGATCAGTCGCGATAGAGAATCGCCGAGCCCCATGACAGGCCGACACCGAAACCGCTGATCGCAACGCGCTTCCAGTCAGCATCCAGGACGTGCTTCTCCAGCAACAACGGAATGCTCGACGACACGGTATTGCCGGTCTCGACCATGTCCTTGATGAATTTCTCAGGCTCGCCCTCGAAACGCCGCGCCACGGCATCGACAATCGCCGCACTGCCCTGATGGATGCAGAATGCGTCGATGTCGCTGGCTTGCAGCGCGGATTCGTTCAGCAGCTCATGTAAATGCGCCGGCACCTTCAGCAAGGCAAAGTTGAACACCTGGCGACCGTTCATGAAAAACACCCCGTCGCTGACCTTCAGGTGCGGCGCGCCGGAACCGTCGGTGCCGAACTTGGCCTTGCCCAACTGCCAACTGGCGCCTTCGGCCATCCAGGTGGCCGTGGCGGCATCGCCGAACAGCATGGTGGTGTTGCGATCTTCCGGGTCGACGATTTTCGAATACGGGTCGGCTGTAACCAACAGTCCGTTCTTCAGCCCCGCGGCCTCCATGAAGCCTTTCAGGGCGTAGATGCCGTAGACGTAGCCCGAGCAACCCAACGAGATATCGAACGCCGCCACATGAGTCGGCAGCCCAAGCTTGTCCTGCACGATGGCAGCGGTGTGCGGCAGCCCCTCTTCATCACCGTTCTGGGTGACGACGATCAGCGCGTCGATTGATTCGCGCGAAAGCTGCGGGTTGCTGGCGAACAATGCATTCACAGCTTCGACACACAGGTCCGAGGTCTCCTGGTCAGCGTCTTTGCGCGGCAGGAACGCCGAACCGATCTTGCCAAGGATGAATTCCTCATCCTTCTCGAATTTGGCACCCTGAGCGTAGTTATCCACACCAGCGGTCGGCACATAACTCGCTATGCTTTTTATGCCAATCATCATGGCTTCCCGATCATGTACTGCGACTAGGTTCACCCCCGAAAGCTCAGGGGCGCTTCAAAAATGGTTGATTTCCAAGGGCGGACGCCTTGTCCGGCGAACGAACAGGCCTCCACTCCGGGGAATACAATACAGTGAAGATGCACTTTATGACCTATGCGTCACGCCGTTTTGTCCTGAAGAAGCATTTTTTCATGACAAACGCAGCCGCGTCACTCCCGCAATGGTGCGCGACGGCGGCAGGAAATCTTCGGGGATGGCAGTGCACTTCGGCGAAGGCGCCGACAGGTTTTACCTGCCGGCGCGGCTGGGGAACTTCGCAAGGCAGGGTTACGCGGCAGGTTCGTCCAACAAGTCGGTCCACGGTACGTTGCGCACCGGGCCCAAGGCGAAACCGGCGCCGTCCAATGCCAGGTTGCCGTTGTAGAAACGATCCTGGGCAAACGCCTCGGACCACTTCTCACGCAGCGCCGCGAGAGTCTCTGGCGTACTCGCCAGCACACCGGGCTGAATAACCAGCACGTGTGGCGTCCATACCGTCAGGTAGCCGGCTTGGCCGACCCTGAGGCACAAGTCGACATCACCCAGGGCCTCGCCGAACAGACCGCTGTCTACGCCGTCGGCAGCCTCGAACAATTGCTTGGAAATCATCAGACAGGCAAACGAAACTGCCGCACAGTTCTGCTCGACCACCAGCCTGTTCATATAACCCCTGGCGTGCTTCGGCTCGCCGACGAAGGCTGAACCCACTGCGTCATTCAAGCCCAGGATCAGGCCGGCCTGGGTAATACTTCCGTCGCGCTCGATCAGTCTGGGACCGACCACGCCGACTTCCGGACGCAATGCCTGATTGAGTAACGATTCGATCCAGTTGACGTTGACCATTTCGCTGTCAGCCGCCAGGGTAACCAGGTAGTCGCCCTTGGCCTCCTGACTGGTAGCGTTGATCAGCGACCCCGTCGCGACGCCCGCTTCGATATCCAGCAAACGAACGCGACTGGCCTGGTGCCCCTGGCCGTCGAGCCAGGTGCGTAGTACAGAATGGTTTGCGGCCTCGATGGGCACCAGCACTTCGTAACGCTGATATCGGGTGCGCTGCAGTACGCTGAGCAGGCAACGTTGTAGCGCCGTCAGATCGCTGATGCCATGGACGATAATCGACACCATGGGGCGCTCGGCAAAGCGGTAATCGA
Organism: Pseudomonas sp. AGC41; assembly: GCF_057334555.1. Taxonomy (NCBI): domain Bacteria; kingdom Pseudomonadati; phylum Pseudomonadota; class Gammaproteobacteria; order Pseudomonadales; family Pseudomonadaceae; genus Pseudomonas; species Pseudomonas sp. AGC41. The sequence continues at coordinate 60,622 of NZ_JBHFJB010000124.1, read as the reverse complement.
TTTTATGCGTACCCGGCACCACCGCGTTCACATCGGCTTGATAACCGCGAACCGCCAGGTGACGCAGCAATGTCTTGCGCTCATCGGCATTGTCTTCCAACGGCGGCGCCTGGCAAACCAACAGAGGCTCATCCAGGTGGGCAAGCCCCTCCAGGCCGTCCTGCTCAATCAGACGCAACAGCAGGTCGAACTCCATTGCGTTCTTGAATTCACGCGAGTAACCGCCGAGCTTCACCAGTGTCTCGCGACGGACCAGCCAATGACGGGCCATCAACGCCGGGTAGTTTTGCAGCAGGTCAAGGTTGAACCCAGGCCGGAAGATATCGGCCAGCGTCCCATCAGGCTGGCGCTGAAACTCATCCATCGCCACAGCCTGGCATTGTGGAGCCGCCAGCAGTTCAACACCCGCGCGAAACAGGCCGCTGGGTGTCAATTCATCACCAGCCTCGGCCATGACCATCCAATCGCAATCGCTCTGGCTGACCACCTGATTGATTTTGTCGACGTAATTGCTTTCGTTGACCTTGACGAAATGCAGGACGCTCTGCGGCGTGGTCTCGGCCGGCAGGTCCCCGGTGGTGAACACGACAATCTTGAACGCCCGGCAATAGCCATTGATCACGCTGTCGAACGTTGCCTGCATCTTGAAGATGTCGGCGTCCAGGTCGAGGATCAAGATGCCAAACGTAGGACCACCGTTACGGGCAGCCAGGTACTTCGAGACTTTGCGCGCTTCACTGGCGCTCGGTTCACGGGCCGCGAGCCAGCGCAGCAACTGGCCGGAGCGCGTGGTGTCGAATAACCTTGCAGGATTTTCAAAGCCCGCCGCCTTGAGCCGTTGTTCCCAGGCCTGGAGCATTTGCACGTAGCGCGTGTCGCCCTTGGCCTGCATGAGCCCGAGCAGTTGGCTAACCAGATCCTGATTGAAGGCGTAACTCAGGAAAGCCCTCGCAAGCTGTTCATCGAGCGGCTCGGCGCTGGTATTGCGCTGGGGCCGAGTCAGCTCTTTCTGCTTGAGCATGACGGCCTCCAGCTCCTTCAATTGCACCTGCCCGCTTGGCGCCGCATGAAGCAGGAATTCCAGCGCGGTGAGCACCTCAAAAAAAGCCTGGTTGTAGAAGGGCAACTCAACGTATTGCGTCGGTTCGAAACGCCGAACCGGTTCGCCACGCCGCGAATCCCAGGTCGACTCGAACAGTTTTCCGGCCTGCGGCACCGAACGCTCGTCCAGCTTCTTGACAATGGCCTTGGTCTGTTCCCACACCGTGGCATCCGTGCCGAAGGCACTGGCCAACGCCGTGGCCAGGCGATCCTGTTCAGCGACCGCTTGCAAGTCCACGGAGCCAGGCGCCACAGTAAACGAGCCCTGCGGCTTCGCCACGCGGCTTCGCTCATGCACACCATAGGGGATGTCCAGCAAGCGGACTCGTGTAGCGGCCATCAATCCATAGGAATGGCCGACCTCGTGCAGCCGGGAATCAAAACCGGCGGGCAACCAAGCGTGACCGCGCCGTAGGGTTTCAGTACGGGTGACGGCATTTACCAATGACAGGCAATTTTCGGCAAACACGGCCAGCCGGGCTTCGCCCGATTCGCCGGAATAATCTTCACAACCCTTGCGATCAAGCAGGTAATAGTCGATACGGTCGGCATGGGCCTCGAACGCCAGGCTGTAGCCTTGGCAGGCACCGTATTCGGCGTGTGCTTCGAGGAAACTCACCGCTTGTTCGAGCGCTTGGGGCAGCAGGAAACTCTCGGCATCGGCAATCGCCAGGTAAGGCGTCGCGACTCGCTCGACGGCGCAGCGAACCTTGTCGCCATAACCAGTGGTCGTGGGCGCATGCAAATATTGCACTCCGGGGAACGCTGCCGAGGTGTCCGCAGCGATCTGGCTCGATGAGTCGATCACCAGCACCGCGAACGCACTGTCGCGGTAATGGCGCAACGCCCGCCGCAGGGCAGTCGACTGGTCATGAGCGAGCAGCACCAGGGTAAACCGTTCATTCAATGGCGCAGTCGATCCTGTTGGGACATTGCTTTGCATATTGATTCCTTAACAAGTGGATGGCCGCATCAGCGACACCGGGAGTTTCGCGGTTGAAAACTCGTCAATCCGGTAGCCAACCATTGGCCCAGTACTGCAGGTTATCGCCACGCAAGATAAAGTCGCGCAGCACCACTTCACGTAATTCGTCGCCCATCCGGTAGCTGGCAATCGGGTCCGCCAGGTGCATACGGATTGCTTCCAGCCATTCTTCGGTGCTGTTGGTTAGCACCCGGGTGCAAGGCAGGTGTCCCCGGTAAGCTTCGGTGTCCGAACAAATGACCGGATAACCGCACGCGCCGTATTCCAGCAGACGAAGGTTGCTTTTGCAGTCGTTGAAAATGTGAAACTCCAACGGCGCCAAGGCCAGGTCGAGATTCAGGCTGGCTAGCTTCGCCGGATACGTTGCCAGGCTCACACCCGGATGAAACTCGTGGACATAGGGTTTGAGCAAATCGGGGCACATGCCAAAGAAAACCCATTCGACTTCATCAGCCAGTTCTCGAACGACATCGGCGATCAGTTCCAGGTCGCCGCGGTGGCTGGTGCCGCCGCCCCAACCGATACGCGGCTTGCTGGAGATCGCACGCTGACTCCGGAGCTGGTTCCACAGACCGGCCGCGAGCATGTTCGGCACCACGCGGATATCGTGATGCATACTGGACAAGACGTCCGCCAGCGGATGGGTCGACACCACGACCCGATCACACAGGGCAATTCCTCGGCGCAGCATGTCCTCGAGGTTGTCTGGCATATTACGGCTGTGCTCGTTTTTCTCCGGGATCCTGGCCACGTAGTCATCCAGCTCATAAATACGCATGGCCTTGGAGTAATTCTTGACCTGGCTGATGTCTTTGAATTTACCGATGTTATAACGGCCTTGAAGCACGACCACATCCGGTGATTGACGCTCGATGTCGATGATCGAAGGCATGTCGTAGGCAACACGTCCCACGACTCTACCCGCCGCTTCCAATTCAAACAGCGGTTGGCTGACCCGGTAATGCCCCACCGCCGAGGTGTTGAGCGCCAGCCCCAGGATCGAAGGTACGTTGCGGGTGATCAACGGATTCCATCCGGCGCGTGGGCCGGGTTCCAGACTGAAGCTTTTCCCGGCCAGGGTCAGGTTGCGGTTGTAGGCAGGATCGTTGGCGATCGTCGGCAACCAGCGCTGATAGAACGCCTCTTGTTCATGCTCCAGGCGCTGCTTCCATGAAGGATCACGACTCACTTCCACGCCGGACGCCAGCACGACATCGCTGTAAGGCGTAGTGACGATCAGGTAACCATTTTTCCCGACCTGCTGGCACAACTCCAGAGAGTTGATGCCCTGTGTTGTGATCGTCTCGTCAAACCCGCCCACCTCCTCCAGCACCTGCTTGCGCAGCAACAGACAATGATCGCCGACGGCGCTCCAGTTCTGCACAACCTGCAAGCGTTGCATGTAGCCGCCAGAGGTAGCCGGTTCGTTGACGAAGGCCCTGCCCGCCAAGCCACCCAATCCCAAGATCAAGCCGGAGTCGATGACCCGGCCTTGCAAGTTGAGTGTGCGCGGGCCGACGATGCCGACTTCAGGACGCTGCCCATGATTGAGCAGTTCGTCCAGCCAGCTGGCTTCGAACACGATGCATTTAGGGTTGAGCAACAACAAATACTCGCCGCGGGCCTGCTGGGCGGCAAAGTTACGGATCGCGGCTTCGCTGCTGCTTTCGGGGCGCACGAATATTCGCAACTTTTCACTGCCCAGTTCGGCCATCGCCTGCAGCCAACGCTGCAATTCGGCGTTTTCACTGGCGTTATCGACAATGATAATTTCATAGTGCGGATACGCTGTCGTACTGAGCAGACTGTTGACGCAACGCTCCAGCGCACTCAGGTCATCCTTGACGCTGATGACGATCGACACCAGTGGACGTTCGGGAAAGAGGTATTCAATACGCGGAATCAAAGCAAGCTGCGCCGCCGGGAGAAGCCGGTGCGGCACGCCGATACGCTGCAGATGAGCGCTGACCAGCCGGGCGTTTTGCTCGATGACTTGCGGAAGCGACAGCCACTGGGCAAACGCAAACGTCGACTCGACCTGGACTTCGGGAATGTGACCAATGGCCTGCGGCCCGTCCGTTTCCACCAGTCGCCAGATCAAGTCATGGGGCGCCAATTCTCCCAGGCTTTGATCGAATCCACCCGAGGCCAGGAATCGCGCACGCTCGAACGCCAGCGTCCGCCCGACATAGGGATAACCGCGCATCAGGTCGAGGTTGAAGTCGGGCTTGAAGATTGGCTCCGCCGACTTGTCATCCACCAGCGCGCCTTCATCGCTGTAGATACAGGTAGCACCCGGCGAGCTGACAATCCGGTCGGCCATGATTAACAACGCTGCCTCGGTCAAGCGGTCGCCGGCACGCAGCAGGTAGAACCAGTCGGCGCCGTCCAGTTGAGGTAACAAGCCGTTGAGCTGCTGCGCCCAGTCCGCTTGCAGGCCAAGGCGCAGGACATGGTTGTCCACGGCCTGGCGCCCATTGGACAGCAGCAGCACCGATTCGCAGGCATAGGCTTGGGCAGCGATACTCTGCAGGGTAATACCCAACGCGTAAGGATCATTCTGCTCGTCGAGGATGACCGGGACGATCCTCGGACGATAGGCCCAGCGCGCGATCTGCCGGGACAAGACTTGCAGGCGCAATGGGCTGAATTGCCGACACTCCAACCACTGGACATAGAGGTCCGCATAGCTTTCGATGTCGGTGCCGACTTGCGAGCTGATGACGCCCTGCCGCGTTGCAATCACCGAGTAGACGTTGATTTCTTCCCATTCGGGTGCCCCTGGCTCCCTGGGCTGCCCCAGCGGCTGGTAACGCACCCAGCCACTGGCTGGCGCCGGCTCGCCACTGCGCTGGGCAAGCATTTCCTTGAGCCAAGTGAGCTCCACTGTAGCCATCTCAAGCATCTTGGCCTGACGCGCCAGGCGCTCCGGATGCAAGCGCTGACCGCTTCCCTCGGCGTACAGTTGGACCAGGTTTCCTCGACGCAACAGGCAGATGAACAAGGCAAAATCAAGGACCGCCTCGAAACCTTCACCGGACCGTGCCAACGCAGGCAGCAAAGCCTCGACATCGGTGCGGCGCATCAATGCGCCACTTAAACCGCCAAGAATATTGCGCCCGGTTTTTTCAAAATACGCCAACATGTCGCTGCCGTTGAGCAGCGCATCGAACTGCGTGATGCCGGAGTTTTCAACCCGAATCGGCAAGGCGTAATTGTCTGCATCGATCAGGTGATGCTTGTTGATCACCAACGATACTTGCGGATGCTCCTGCAGGATGGCGGCCTGCTGACTGACGCAGGACGCGAGCAACTGATCATCATCGCAGAGAAACTTGATGTACTCGCCGCGGGATTCTTCAAGACAGCGCAACAGGTTCTGCTGGAAACCCAGCCGGGTCGGGTTGCGCACGTAACGCACCGCCACATTGGAGCTCGCGCGAAGCTCCTGGACAATCTGCTCGATTCCATCGCTGCGGCAATCGTCGCAGATGACAATTTCAAGGTTTTCGTAGGTCTGCTCGAGCGCGCTTTGCAAGGCGAGGCGGAAAAAGCGTGGGTGGTACGCGGGGATGGCAATGCTGACAAGAGGAGCTAGTTTCACACGCTTGGCTCTCAACCGGTGGGCGCCAACTCAGGCGAGAGCAGGACGTCCTGAATCGTATAAATGAACGGGTCAGGGACCGCGTATAGCGTCACGGTCCCTGCCCTGGATCACATTTTGTTGAACAACCCCAATTGAGCGATCTTGCTGAACGCCAACTGCGACGCCTGAAGCATAGTCTGCTGCAAAGTGAGGCGCGTCATCACTTCCGCCGGATCGGAGTCACGGATCGCCGACTGGGTTTGCGAGTTGGCGAGGACAAAGCTCTGGTTGGTATCGCTCTGGGTATCGAGCGACTGACCGCGTCCGCCGACCGAACTCAATGCACTGGTCAAGTGGTCGGTGCCGCTGGCCAGGTTACCGATGCCCGAAGCCAACGCCGCGTTCAGCTTCTGGATAGCGATGTTGCTGCCATCGGCCGGCGTGTTCAAAGCAGTCCGCAACTGGCTCACGGTGTCCAGGACGTTCTGCGTCTCGTGGGTATTGACCGCGATGCTGAACTGATCGTTGGCCGCCGGGGCTCCATTGAGTGTGAAACTCACCCCGGATGCGGTGGCGACGTTGCCCGCCAGGGTGCCGCTGGACACCGGTTTGCTGTCTGCGGTCAGTGGCGCGGCGTACAGGTCGAAATCCGTGGCGCTGGTGAATTTCAATACCGCCGAGCCTGTCGGGAAGCTGGCGTGGTAGGCCACCGGGTCGCTGATCTGGCTTGCGGTGATCTGGGTCGCGGTGGCGTTGCCCGGGCTGCGGGCCGGCGTGAACGAATCGGGTTTGGCGGCCAAGGTGAAGGTATGACCGGGCAACACCGTGCCTGCAACATCGCCTGCATGAAGGTTGACGTTCAAGGTCAAGTCGACACCGCGAAAGCTCACGGTCTGGCCGGCCTGGCTGTTGGGATCAATAGCCCCGCCCTTGCTGGCTTCGGCAGTCACATCGTTGCCGCCTGAGTCGGTGATTTTCAGCTGGGTGCCGCTGGTGAACTCCACAGTGTACGGTTCGCCACTGCGGAATTGGCTGTTGTAGCTCACGCCGGAGGACACTTGGCCGTTGGTCAGCACCACGCGCCCATCATCCACCGCCGGCGCGGTCATGGTGACCTGGGTGCGGCTGGTGTTGACGGCTTGCTGGAACACTTCCCAGCCGGTGCTGTTGGTGGCCATGGTCATGGTGTCGCCGATCGGCAGGTCCAGGGTCACCTGGTCGCCGTTGTAGCTGTAGGTGCCGTCGTCGTTGCGGGTAAACGGTACGATATCGCCCTTGGAACCGGCGAAGATATATTTGCCGTTTTCGTCCTTGGTGTTCATCAGGCTCAGCAACTGATCCTCGATCGAACCCAACTCCGACGCCACTGCTTTACGGTCTGCGTCGGTGTAGGCGGCGTTACCGGCACTCACGGCCAATTCCTTGGCGCGCTGCAACACGTTGCCAATGCTGGTCATGACCGCTTCGGTCGTGCCCAGGGTCGCCTTGATGGTGGTGACGTTGGCTTCGTATTGAGAAAGCATCGACGCCTGGTTGCCTAACTGCAGCAGGCGCGAAGCCCCCACCGGATCATCAGCGGCGGTGTTCACCCGCACGAGACTGCTGGCTTCCTCGCTGCTCTTGACCACCTTGGCGAAGTTTTTCTGATAGTTCGCAGCCGTGCTTTCGTAGAACTGAGAAGTAGAAATGCGCATGGGCTACGGCTCCTTAAAGACTGTTGATCAGTGTGCTGAAGATTTGTTGCGCCGCCTTGATGATCTGCGAAGACGCGGTGTAGTACTGCTGGAACTTGACCAGGTTGCCGGTTTCTTCATCGAGGTCGACGCCGGACAGCGAGTCGCGGGCATTCTTGGCGTTATTCAGGATCGCGCCAGTGGCGGCGCTGTCCAGCTTGCCTTGGGCCGCCTTGGCGCCGACGCCTTCCACCAGCTTGCCGTAGGCATCGTTCAGGGAAATGCCTTTGCTGGCGGAGTTGGTGTCTACGGTCTTGGCGGTCTGCAAGCCGGCCAGGATGGTCCCGTTACGGTTGTCCAGGCTGCCGGGCTGGCTGAGGCTGATGTTGATACCCGCACCCTGGGATGGCGCGCCGGCGATGGACATGTCGAATGCGACAGTGCGCTGCACCGGCGGCACGGACGAATCCATGATCGGGGCGCCGGTGGCGTCCTTGAGCGGAACGCTCAGGCTCAGGGTGTTGCTCTGGCCCGGTTTGATCGTACCGGCGCTGATCGTACCGCCCTGGGCGTCGAGCAACTGGTAAGCCTGGCTGGTGCCATCGGCCGAAGTCGCGCCGAACACCACTTTGACCGGCATCGAGTTCTTGATGCCGTTCTGGATGATGCTGGTGGTGGCTTCGTCGTAGATGTCCAGCTTGGTGGTCAGGGTCGGCTGGCCGCTGGCCGGAATGGTCAGCGTGCCGCTGCCGCCCGGCGTGATGGCGGCGCCCAGCGGCGCGGCAATCGCCAGCCGCTTGGAGTCGGTCATCTCGGTCTTGATGCTTCCCGCCGCGTTGCGGGTCGGGGTGATCTTGAACGAATCCCCCGCTGCCGCGGTGCCGTTGGCGAAGGTCAGCGAGAAACCGTCGACCACCGGCGCCGGCGTGGTCGCAGTGCTGAACGCCCCCATCGGCGTGTTGTCGGGCAGGCGCTGGACGGTGTAGTTGGTGCCGCTGGTGAAGGTGATCTTGTAGTCGTTGGTGGTCAGCTTGCCGGTGTCTTCGATCGACACGTTGAAGTTGCCGGACCCGGCGCTGTTGCCCAGCGAGGCGACGCTGCGCTGGCTCATCTGGGCGGCGCTGTTGATGCTGCTGAACAGATTGGAGCCAAACGCACCGTTCTTGTCGATGCCCGAGGCCTGGATGCTGTTCATCTGGTCGGCAACGACCAGCGCCACGCGCCCCAGTTCGTTCATGGCAGGATCGAGCACGGTGCTGCGGTAGCGCATCAGGCCACCGATTTCCCCTCCGGTCATGACCTGGGTGAGGTCCATGACGCTGGAGCCACTGTTGAGCTGGATGCCCATGCGGCCCGGATCGTTCTTGTCCGGTACTGCTTCGAGTTTATTGGTGATATTGCCCATCACCAGTGGCTGGCCGGAACCCAGGTAGATGTCCAGGCTGCTGCCGTTCTCCACGACCTGCGTGCCGGTGAAGGTCGACAGCTGGCGAATGGTTTCGCTGCGGGCGTCGAGCAGGTCATTCGGAGCGCCGCCGGAGTTGGAGACTTCGGCGATTTTCTTGTTCAACTGGGCGACGGTGGTGGCCAGGCTGTTGATCTGCTCGACCATGTTCGACAGGTTGCCGTTGATGTTCTCGCTCTGCGCGGTCAGCTGGCTGGCAACCGAGTTGAAGCGGTTGCTCAGGGCCTGGGCATCGCTGAGCAGCAACTGGCGGGAGGCATCGTCGCCTGGCTTGGCGTTGACGTTCTGCACCGAGGCGAAGAACTTGGTCAGTGCGCCATTGAGGCCGGTGCCGCTGTCCGACAGCAGCGAATCGAGTGGGGTGATCTGCCCCTGATAGGCCGCCGCATCGCTGTTCAGCGAGGTGGTGGTCTTCAGTTGTGCTTCAAGGTACGAGTTATAGACCCGGCGCACGTCAGCCAAGGTCGTGCCGGAGCCGATGAACACGTTGCCGTACTGGTTCGACGCCTTGGTGGTCTGCACGGTCTGCTGACGCGAATACCCAGCGGTATCGACGTTGGCGATGTTGTTACCCGTGGTCACCAGTGCGGTCTGGCTTGCGGACAGACCCGACATCCCGATATTGAGCAAACTCATGGTTCAGACCTTATAAAGTCGTGGTGGCACCAGCCGAGGCGTAGTTCTGGTAACTCGTCATCTGCCGGGCTATGTTCGAAATCTTGTTGGCGTAGTTCGGGTCGGTGGCGTAACCGGCCTTCTGCAACTCGCGTACAAACTGTTCCGGGTTATCGGCCGACTTCAGCACAGCTTGATAGCGGCTGTTGCTTTGCAGCAGATTGACCAGGTCATGAAAACTGTCGCGGTACGAGGCGTAGGAACGGAATTCGGCCGTCTCCTTGACCATCTCGCCATTGCGGAATTCGCTGGTGATGGCGCGCGCCGAATCGCCCGTCCAGTTCTTGCTGGCCTTGATGCCGAACAGGTTGTGGCTGCTGCTGCCATCGGGCTGGCGCATCACCGATTTACCCCAGCCGGTTTCCAGCGCGGCCTGGGCCACCAGGTAACGTGGGTCGACGCCGATACGGTCCGCCGCTTCCTTGGCCATTGGCAGCATGGCGTCGACGAATTCATCGGCATCGCGGAAGGCCTTGCGCGCCGGTGCCAGCGGTGGCTGGGCCACGGCGCGGCCGTAAACCTGCATGTCACCTTTGGGCTCGGCAGCCTTGAGCGCGGCCAGCCAGTCGCCATTGGCCAGCTCACCGGAAGCCGGCTTGACGGCGGCAACGGCGCGATCCGCCAGGATGTTCTGCGCGGGGGCCTCGGTCGAAGCCGCAGCCGCAGGCACCAGCCCGGCGAGCAAGCGGTCGGCCAGTTTCGGCGGCAGGGCCAGGCGGCGCTGGTTGAGCAGTTCCATGTCGTTGCGGTGCACGCCTTCGCCTGCACCTTGCGGCGCGTTGACAGCCCGCGAAGCCCACAGTGGGCGCTGACCATTGGTGCGCGACAAAGGCCCTTCGGTGGGCAGCGTTCCGGCGGCCACCGGCGTTGCAACCGGCTTGGCTACCTTGTCCAGCGCCTCCTGCTGCTTGGCAGCCGACAACGTGGCCGCTTCACCTGGCGCCGTCGGTTTGTTCTTCGACATCTGGCGCAGCAGCACGTCGGCCAGGCCGATACCGCCGCCCTCGCGGGACATGGAAACGGCCAACTGCTGGTCGTACATTTCCTGGTATTGCTTGGCTTCCGGCGTGTTCATGGGGTTGTCCTTGCCCAGGGCCTCGGTGGCCGAACGCATGGACTTGAGCATTTCGCCGAGGAACAGCGACTCGAACTCCTGCGCCACTTTGCGCAAATTGCCTTCGCTGTTCTTATCGCCGACCTTGAGCTGGTTGAGGCGATTGAGGTCCGAATAGGACGCTGAATCCCCACTGACCAAGGCGCCTTTGCGCATATCCACCATGACCGCTTTCCTTAAATCACGATCAGGTCGGCTTGTAACGCGCCGGCCTGCTTCAAGGCTTCGAGAATCGCCATCAGGTCGCCCGGTGCCGCGCCGACCTGGTTCACCGCCCGGACGATTTCATCCAGGGTGGTGCCCGGGCCGAACTTGAACATCGGCTTGGCTTCCTGTTCGGCATTGACCCGTGAGCGCGGAACCACGGCGGTCTGGCCGTTGGACAACGGCCCCGGCTGGCTGACGATCGGGTCTTCGGTGATGGTCACGGTCAGGCTGCCGTGGGTCACGGCGGCCGGCGAAACCTTGACGTTCTGGCCGATAACAATGGTACCGGTACGCGAGTTGATGATGACTTTCGCCACCGCCTGGCCCGGATCGACCTCGAGGTTTTCGAGGATCGACAGGTAGTCGACGCGCTGGCTCGGATCCAGTGGCGCGGTGACGCGAATCGAGCCACCGTCGATGGCCTGGGCCACGCCTGGGCCGAGCATGTCGTTGATCTTGTCGACGATGCGCTTGGCGGTGGTGAAGTCGGAACGGTTGAGGTTCAACGTCAGGCTGTTGCCTTGGTTAAAGCCGCTCGGCACCGCACGTTCAACCGACGCACCACCGGGAATACGGCCGGCCGACGGAACGTTGACGGTGATCTTCGAACCGTCGCGCCCCTCAGCATCGAACCCGCCCACCACCAGGTTGCCCTGGGCGATGGCGTAGACGTTGCCGTCGATCCCCTTGAGCGGGGTCAGCAGCAAGGTGCCACCACGCAGGCTCTTGGAGTTACCAATGGACGACACGGTGATATCCACTTGCTGGCCGGGCTTGGCGAACGCCGGCAGATCGGCACTGATCGACACCGCCGCGACGTTCTTCAACTGCACGTTGCCGGAACCGGCCGGCACCTTGATGCCGAACTGCGACAACATGTTGTTGAAGGTCTGCAGGGTGAACGGAGTCTGGGTGGTCTGGTCGCCGGTGCCATTGAGGCCCACGACCAGGCCGTAGCCGATCAACTGGTTGGAACGCACGCCGGAAATGCTGGCGATGTCCTTCAGGCGCTCGGCTTGAGCGGTGAAGGCTGCCGACATCACCAGGGCACCGATCAACAGCTGTTTAAGATTCAACTTGATCACCTAGAAAGGGAACTTCGGGCTGAGGAAGAAACGGTCGAACCAACCTGGCTGACTCGCATCGGCAAAGGCACCAGTGCCCGAATAGGTGATGCGCGCATCGGCCACGCGGGTCGACGGAACAGTGTTGTCGGTGGAGATGTCATCGGCGCGAACCATGCCGGCGATGCGCACCAGTTCGTCACCGGTGTTGAGCGTCAGCCACTTCTCGCCCCGCACGGCGATGATGCCGTTGGGCAGCACATCGGCTACGGTCACGGTGATCGAACCGGTCAGGCTGTTGCTCTGGCCGGACTGGCTGTCGCCACTGCTCGATCGGTCGGAACCGTAGCCGGCATTGAGGCTCAGGTCGCCGCCACCGATGGGATTGTTGGTGGTCAGGCTGGAGCCGAACAACGACGTCAGGCCGACGCTGGTCTCGCTGCTCTTGTCGATCTGCGAGTTGGCGTTCTTGCTGGCCTGGGTCCGCTCGTTCAGGGTGATGGTGATGATGTCACCGACCCGGAAAGCCTTGCGGTCGCTGTACAGGTTCTGCTCGAAACCGGCCTGGTAGATCGAACCGTTATTGGCCGCCGCCGGCAACGGTGTGCGTGGCAACACCGGAGCGTAATACGGGTCATTGGGCCGCGGCGTTGGCGCGACACAGCCCGCCAGCGCGGTGATCCCACTCAGTGCCAGAACAGATACAAAGCGATTCATGACCCTACCTCTTGGTGTTGCAGGCGACCCTGGGGCCGCCCTATCTACGTAATGACGGATTTAGCGACGTATTACAGGTTCTGCGTGACGAACGAGAGCATCTGGTCGGCGGTGGAGATCACCTTGGAGTTCATCTCGTAGGCGCGCTGAGTGGTGATCATGTTGACCATCTCCTCGACGGTGCTCACGTTGGAGGTTTCCAGGGTGTTCTGCAGCGTGGTGCCGAAGCCGTTCAGGCCCGGGGTGCCGACCTGCGGCGCGCCGCTGGCGGCGGTTTCCAGGAACAGGTTGTTACCCACCGCCTGCAGGCCGGCCGGGTTGATGAAGTCAGCGGTCTGCAGGTTACCGATCACCTGCGCGGCCGGGTTGCCGGCCACGGTGATGGACACGGTGCCGTCACGGCCCACGGTGAATGTCTGCGCATCGTTCGGGATGACGATGGCCGGCTCCAGGGCGAAACCGCTGGCGTTGACGATCTGGCCGTTGGAGTCGAGGTGGAAGGTACCGTCACGGGTGTAGGACGTGGTGCCGTCCGGCTGCAGGATCTGGAAGAAACCGCGACCGTCGATCGCCATGTCCAGCGGCTGCTCGGTGGTTTGCAGGCTACCGGCGTTGAAATTTTTCTGGGTGCCGACAATCCGCACACCGGTACCCACTTGCAGGCCCGAAGGCAATTCGCTGTCCTGGGTCGACTGGGCGCCCGGCTGGCGTTTTACCTGGTAGAGCAGGTCCTGGAACTCGGCGCGATCACGTTTGAAACCCGTGGTCGAGACGTTCGCCAGGTTGTTGGAAATAGTGGAAAGGTTGGTGTCCTGGGCGGACAGACCTGTTTTGGCAACCCAAAGAGCCGGAAGCATTTGATTCTCCTCGTACGCCTGTTTTTCGGCGCGACGCTGTAATTAATAGTTAGATCTGCAAGACCCGAGCCATGGCCTCATCGCCTTCTTTGGCGGTGGTCATCATCTTGACGTGAAGCTCGAACTGCTTGGCCAGGGCCAGCACCGAAGTCATCTCATCCACGGCATTGACGTTGCTCGCTTCCTGGAACCCCGACACTAGCTGCACGTTGCCATCGATGGGCGCCGGCTGGCCGTCCTTGGAACGGATCGAGCCGTCCAGGCCTTTGGTCATGGTCTTGAGGTCCGGGTTGACCAGCTTGATGCGGTCCACTTCAGCCATCACCCGTGGGCCTTCGCCCATGGCGCGGATGCTGATGGTGCCGTCCTGGCCGATTTCGATTTTCTGCTCTGGCGGCACGGCGATCGGACCGCCGTTGCCCATCACCGGCATGCCGTTGCCGGCGCGCAGCACGCCAAGGGCGTCGACGTTGAGGCTGCCGGTGCGCACGTAGCTTTCGCCACCGTCGGGGTTCTGCACGGCCATCCAGCCCGGTCCGCTGACCGCCACGTCCAGGTCGCGGCCGGTTTCAATCAGCGCGCCCGGGGTGAAATCGGTGGCAGGCCGCTCGGACATGGCAAACGCCCGCGCCGGAAAGCTGTCGCCGAACACCGGCATTGAACGTGCCTGCTCCAGGTCTTTCTGAAAACCGTTGGTGGAGATGTTCGCCAGGTTGTTGGCATGGGCCCGCTGCGCCAGTGCGTTCTGGCTGGCGCCGGTCATTGCCACATAAAGGTACTTGTCCACTGTCGTTCCTCTGCATGCCGGACGTTTGCCGTCCACTGCTGTGTTGCAGAGCCTTAAGCAATTAGTAGACCAACTTTTTTCTGGCGGGCCCAGGCCCGTAAAACAAGGGCTCTGGGGTTTTAGCGGACATTGGTGGGTGGGGCCGAAGTCGAAAAACCGGCGGTGTCATGCCGCTAAGTGGCAAGCGTAGCCAAAGCATTGCCGAGTAAATCCACTACCCGGTCCTGCTGCTCGGTGGACAAACCCAGCCACATCGGCAAACGCAACAGACGCTCGGAATAACCGTCGGTGATGTCCATCGAGCCATGCGTACGCCCATAGCGCACGCCAGCGGGGGATGAGTGCAGCGGCACGTAATGGAACACCGGGTAGATGGCGTAACGCTTGAGCTCATCAAGAATGGCCTGGCGATCCACCTCGGGGGCGAGGAGTACGTAGTACATATGCGCGTTGTGCTGGCAATCCTCAGGAATTATCGGGCGACGCAGCGCACCTTGTTGCTCGAGGCCTGCCAACGCCGCGTGGTAATGGTCCCAGATAGCCAGGCGGCGGTCGGTAATGGCCTGGGCATCTTCCAGCTGGGCCCAGAGGAAGGCTGCGGTCAATTCGCCGGGCAGGAACGAGGAGCCCACCTCCTGCCAGGTGTATTTATCCACTTCGCCCCTGAAGAAGCGACTGCGATCGGTGCCTTTTTCGCGGATGATCTCGGCTCGCACCGCCATCGCGGGATCATTGACCAGCAATGCCCCACCCTCCCCCGAAATCACGTTCTTGGTCTCGTGAAAACTGAAGGCTCCGAGTTCGCCGATACTGCCCAGCGCCCGGCCCTTGTAGGACGACATCACCCCTTGCGCGGCATCTTCGACCACCGCCAGCCCATGCTTGCGCGCGATCGCCAGGATGCTGTCCATTTCGCAGGCCACGCCGGCGTAATGGACGGGCACGATAGCTCTGGTCCGCGAAGTGATCGCCGCCTCGATCAGGCGTTCGTCCAGGTTCAGCGTATCGGGACGTATATCGACGAAGACCGGCACCGCGCCGCGCAGCACAAAAGCGTTGGCCGTGGAGACAAAGGTAAAGGAAGGCAGGATGACTTCGTCGCCGGGCTGGATGTCCAGCAGCAAGGCAGCCATCTCCAGCGCAGCGGTACATGAATGGGTGAGCAATGCCTTGTCGCAACCCGTGCGCGACTCCAGCCAGCGGTGGCAACGCTTGGTAAATGGGCCATCGCCGGCGAGCATGTTGCCGAACTTGGCCTGGGCAATGTAATCCAGTTCCTTGCCGGTCATGTACGGACGGTTGAAGAATATCGTTTCGTTGCTCATTGCAAACGTCCCCAGGTGGGCAGGATGGTGGGTGGCGCATGGCAGAAAATCTCAAACCGCACTGATCCGCCCGCCTATCTGACTGCCTGTTTCAAGATTTTCGTAGAAGTATGGCGTGAACCCGGCCCTGTTCATGGCCTGTTGGGTTTCACCGATATCGTAGTCAACCCGATGCAGGTTGAACGCTTCACCGTCCCAGACCGCGAAACCCGCACGGGGGTCGCCGTCACGGGGTTGGCCAACCGAACCGGGGTTGCAATAGACCTTGCCCTCCCCACTCCACAAATACTGGACATGGGTATGGCCGGAGGCGAAATACCGTCCGGGCAAGGGGCCGAAATACGCGTCTGAAGGCCGCACGTATTCGTCCAGCGGATCGTTCCATCCGCCGTGGACGATGCTCAACTCGTGCTGCGTCGAGCGCTCCGGGAGCGATCCCAGCCAGGCCAGGTTCTGTGAAGTGATGACGCCCCGCTGGTAGTCCAGGCAAGCATTGGCGCTGTTGGAGCGAGGGCATCGCTCGTTCCTGGCCAGGTACCAGTCATGATTGCCCATCACGGAGAAAATATTCCGCTCGCGCAAGGCCTCGCAACACTCGTTGACCTGGCTGTAATAACCAGCCGTGTCGCCCAGACAGATAATTTGCGACACACCCAGCTCATCCAGCCTGGCAAGCACCGTCCGCAGGGCACTGTAATTGCCGTGGACGTCAGAAATGATCCCGATCATAGACAACGAAATCCTCTATATAACGAACGGCAAAGCCATTACGGATGGCTGGCTGGCTGGGCGTCTTGCCCTCGAGGTAATAATCCAGGCACATCGCTGCCTCGTTGTAGCCGAATGCGCGACGTATCGAACTGGTCGAGGATATTCGCGGATTGATCTCCAGCAGACTCCATGAGCCGTCGCTGCCACGCCGGAACTGCAGGTTGGTCGGCCCCACCGGCTTGAACGCGCGGCACAACCTGGTCACCGTCTGATCCAGCGAGTCATCCTGATACACCCAAGCCTTGGCGGTGGACCCGTCCGACGCCAGTCTGCGCTGGAACGCGATGATCGGACCGGCATCGCCCCGGCCGTCGCCAAACGCCGCCACGGTGAATTCGTCAGCCGCGCTGCCAATGATCGGCTGCGCCATCAGGTGGTCGCCGAGCAGTGCCGCGTGAGGCGTGAAATCGCGCTCCTGGTGAACCCAGACCAGCCCTTTGGAAGCGTAGCTCCGGCGCGGCTTGAGCAGGAACGGCAGCCCCAGGGCCGCCTTGAGCGAGTGAAAATCCCCCGACAGCAGGCTCGGAATACGGCTGACATCCCCAAGCTCCCGCAGCGCCTGGTCCATGGCCCACTTGTCCCTGGAAAGCTCGATCAGGTTCTGGTTGTTGAGCACGACCTGGCAGTCGAATGTGGCCAGCAACGCTCGGTTGTCCGAGAGCCAGTGGATGTCCTGTTCGATCCCCGGGATCAGCAGATCCACCTGGTGCCCGGCCAGTGTCTCGCCCAGCCATTGGCCGTACTCCGGTGCGCAGGTCAACGGGGCCTGCACGAACACATCGCTCCAGCCGCGACCAACCGCGTCGTCGTAGATATCGGTGCCGACCAGGCGCACGGAAGGGTCCGCCGCACGCAGCGACTTGAGCAACCCGTAGCCCATGATGGCGCCTACGCCCGTCACCATGACGGTCTTCATGACAGACTCTCCCGCTGCACTTTCATCAGTTCAAAGCCACCGCGAATGTCTATTCGCGGAATAAAGCCTATTTGCTCGTAGAGCTCATCCCCACAGTCGAAGGGAGGCAGATCGGGAATATCGCTTTTTTCAGGCAGAAAGCGCACATCTATCGGCTTGCCAAACGCCTCGAATGCGGCCTGGGCGATCTCGGAGAGACGCGGAGATTCGGGATGGCCGCAGTTGTACAGGCCAGCAATGCCTTTCTCCGCCACCCGCCCGCAGACCTCGGCGAGGTCACTCAGATGCAGGTAGTTGCGCCTGGCGTCGTTCTTCCCATACAACTGGACGGTTTGCCCCGCCTGAGCCTTGTCGGCGATAGCGTATAACAACGGCTGGTGCGGCCGGCACTGCTCGCCGCTGTCGTAGACCTGGCTGATGCGCAGGATGGTCAACGCCATGCCCCTTTCCTGGCAATACAGGCTCGTCACTTCTTCAGCATGGCGTTTGGAAAGCGAATAGATGCCAAAATAGGGGTCCGTCGGCTGATGGCTGGCCCAACGCGACGACAGCAGAATGAAATGATGCGCCCCACACTGTTCGGCCAGACGACAGGCAGCCAATGCACCGGCACTGTTGACCCGTTCGGCGCGAATCAGATCATCTGGCTCGCTGCCGCCGAAATCAGCCGCTGCCAGCACAACCACGTCGAAGCGCTCGTCGCAGGCGCAGGGCTGCTGGCTATTCAAGTCAAAGGCAATATCGGCGTCTCGGCGCCCCGCCAATTTGACTGGGCCATGGCGCGACAACGCCTGAGCGATTGCCTTGCCAATGACCGAAGTACTCCCTATGACCAGGCTTTTCATGATGGCGCGACTGTCGCTTCCAGCATCATTGCACAACACAGCTCTGGATAATCGATGCCCACGGTGCACATGGCCTGGATGATGTCCGGACTCAAGTTCAGCTCTTTCAATTGCCCGGTGGTGAAGGGTTTGAGAAATACGCCTTCCTTGCGCACCACCTGGAGCCCGGCGGCTTCAAGTTCCGCGGTCAGGGTCTGTAGTGAGTAGCTGCGCACATGACCCAACTCAAGATCACCACCGCCCAGGGCCGTCATGTCCCCAAGCAGCCCGGCAGCATGACCGAATCGCCGATGCAGGGACTCGCCGTTGGGAACCAGCACGAAGCATCGACCGCCGGGGGCAAGAAAACGCTTGAACCGTTGCAGTACAGTCTGTGGATCATCGACATGTTCAAGGATAAAACCCATCACGATCAGGTCGAAACGCTTGTCGGTGTCGAACGTCTCGAAATAACTTTCAACGACCTCGGCCGCATTGTCCGGGTATTGGCTCTTGAACTGGGCGATGACCGAGGCAGAACCATCGATGACCGTGTGCTCACTGAAGAACTGCGAAAAGCGGTGGGTGCTGAAACCATGGCCGACACCGAGCTCCAGCAGGCTTTGCGCCTGGGTACACAGCGCCATGATGCGCTGGGGATACCAATTGAGAATGATGTTGTTGTCGTACGCGTAGCCAAAGCTGTCGCTGTAGGCTGCGATGAAGGTATCGAGATCGTTGCTCATGTCACATGCTCTCCGCTGAGTGACCAAGGTCATAATTAATAGAGATCAATCGGCCAACCACGCCCGCCGCCAGGTATCCAGACGCTCGCCTTCGAGCAGCCACTGCGCACGCACGCTTGACTGCAAGGCATCTCCCAGCGTCGCGGAAGCCTCGCGGTCTTCCAGATGCAAGCGAATGGCCCGGATCCACTCTTGCGCCTCGTTACTCACCCGGGACAGCGGCAACACCTCACCACCGACAAAACCCGGCACCCGGCTGCAAATGACCGGATGCCCGCAAGCGGCATGCTGGAGGACACGCAGGTCGCCCGAGCAGGCATTGCCCAGGTTTTGCGCCATGGGTACCAATGCAAGATCAAGATTCAAGGCTGCCATGGCCGCCGCCAACTGCTGCTGCGCGACAGCTGGGTGCAGCTCCTTCAGGAACGGTTGCAGTGCCGCGGGGCAGTCACCCAACACCACGAAATCCACTTCGCCAGCGAACGCAGGTAGCACGTCGGCCAGCAACTCCGCATCCTTGCCACCCAGCCAGCCCAGGCGCGGCTTGGCACCCATGCGTCGTTTGCTTTGTACGCGCCCCCAGGCGGCCGGCAACAGGGTTTCCAGCACGCGGATGTCGTCATGCTGGCCTTGCAGCAGTTCGGCCAGCTCAGGCGTGGGTACCAGTACCCGATCAGCCTGCATCATTCCAAACCGCAGGCGCTCCAGCAGCTCATCGGCGGAGTAATCACCCTTCAATGCCATCTGCGGCAGGTAACCGTCCAGGTCGTAGACGGTGAATGCCTTGGAAAACGCTCTCAGACGGCTCAGGGCCAGCAGCCCGGCATCATCCAGCGGACGCTGCAAGACCACGGTGGTCGGAGCCAGACGCTCGATTTCCACCGGTGACAGCAGACTCGAAACAGCCGCGCCTTCAACCTGCCCCGCTTCAACCAATGTGCTGAATGGCTGGACCAGTCGTGAATAGGCCCCCACCTGCTGGTCAGTCACACACACCAGCACCCTCGGCACGCTACCTTGCAGCGGATACCAGCAAAGGTCCTTGTTCTCGCGGACAAAACCTTCGCCCGCGCGCAATGAAAAATTGGCGTTGTAGACGGGGTCGCGGGCCAGCTGCGGCAGCCAGCGGGCGAACAACGCCTCTTCCTGCTCGCTGTTGGCACGGGTGGTGTCTGGCAAAGCGTCGATCAGCAGTCGTGCGTAAGGCGTCCAGACGTTCAGGTAACCGGCCTGCTGCAACTTCAGGCACAGGTCCATATTGGTCCATGGCGCCAGCAGTGGATCGGTATCGAAACCACCGGCCTGAAGAAACAGCGCTCGCCGCAGCATCAGGCATTCGCCGCCTATCGCCGAGCAGTTCTGCTCAAGTCCGAGACGGCCCATGTAACCTTCGGCCTGGGCTGACAAGCCTGCAAAAGCCCGACCGACAATGCCACCCAGCCCCAACACAAGACCTGCCTGGCGTATACGCCCCTGGCTATCCTGCAACGTGCCGCCCACCGCGCCGACTTCCGGACGCTGAGCTTGATTGAGCAACGCCGGCAACCAACCCGGCTCAAGCACAGCGCTTTGTGCATCGAGCCAGAGCAGGTACTCGCCGCGGGCCTCTTGGGCCGCCGCGTTGCACATCGCCGCACGGGACTGCCCCGGCATGAAACGCAACGCCTGGAAACGGCCTGCGCCCATTTGCTCGACCAGGCCCAGCCACTCCAGCAAGGCGGGATCGTCGTTGCCCGGCTCAATCAGCAGGACCTCGAAATCCACCGCATCGGCCTGCGTCAACAGGCTTTCCAGGCAGCGCTGGAAATTCCCTAACTGGCCCTCCAGGTAGATCAGGATGCTGACCGAAGCCTGCCGCTCATGGCCGTAATCAATACGATAGCGACCCGGCGCATTGCCCAGCGCAATTGCTCGCGCCTGAGCGTAGCCACGCGCCTTGAGGTGCGCGTCAATGACCGCGCGCTCATCGGCGCATTCCGCCTGGCGCACCTCGTTGGCGATCAACAGGGGTTCGCTGACGTGGCCAATGCTGCCCAGCCCTTGCTCGCTGATCAGGCGCAATTGGTAGGCCAATTCAAAGGCTTCACCGCAGGCAGGGTCAAAACCGCTCAAGCGCACCAGCGCCTCACGACGGAACATCCAGTGCCGGCAAAGCCCGGCCGGAAACGCCAGGAGCAGGTCGAGGTTAAGGTCAGGCCGCAACGACAGGTCGACCACGCCGCCTATACGCAGCGCCTCGTCGGCGTACACCGCCAGGCAACTGTCAGGCGCATCCAGCAGATTCTGAGCCGTCACCAGCAAACCGGCAGCAGTAAACTCCTCGCCCGCCTCGACCAGCAAGCACCAGTCGGTCTGGGTGCCTTCGAGCAACTCGTTGATGGCAGCCGCCGGTTGCCGCGGATCACAGGCCAGCCACTGGACGTTGGCACGCCCCGGATCAATATCCCCCGCCACGCACACGTGGATGCGCTGGTACAACTGGCGATCCAGGCTGTCGAGGGTGTGAGCCAGCGCCAACTGATTGCCGTTATCGCGAACCAGCACCGTGAAGTCAGGCGCCGCCGCGTTTGCCAAGCGTTCATTGACCAGGCGCAATTGCTGCGCCGTCGGGTAGCGTTGGCGCAACCAGTCAAGCGCGCCCAGACGATTGCCGACCGCCTCTCGGGCAGCGGTTGCCTGGGTTTTCGTAATAAACACGTCCAACTGCTGCCAGAAAGAGGCGGTGCGTTCAACGTAGCGGTGCAACGCCTCACCGAGGCCTGCCCGGGCGTGTTCCAGGGCGTCCGGCTGATCGAGCATGGCAAAGCCGACACTGCCGAAGAAACTGTTGTCGAGCAGTGGTTGGTCGACACCGTGCCCTGGGATAAAAATCACCGGGCAACCGCAGAGCACGGCCATCACGCACGTCATCGACCACTCGTAGCTGTACATCACCTCGGCGCTGCGCAGAACCTTGGCCAGCTCGGGCAGGGACAAAGGATTGGCCATGCTCAGCAGGCGGATATCCGCTGGCAGCAGGGAGTAATCGATCTGATCCAGCGGATGGCGGTTCTGGTAAAGGTAGCTGCCCTTGCGCTCGGCTCCAGCGCCGACAGACGAGAACATTTCGATATCGATCGCGGGCAGGCACAACAGGTCGCCATCAGGGTCGCCACGATGTTCGGCGAGCCTGGCTGCGTAATAGAAAAACAAATCGTTGGGCGCGGCGTCCATGCCTTTTCCCGTGAGGAACCCCTCGAAATTCAGCAGGAAACGCGCGACCACCGAACAGTTGAGCGGATTGCCCGGGAACACTTCGGGATAGACCGCGATCGGCACCTTGCCCGCTGCGATATGGCGCTGTTTGATCGCAGAAGTGATTACCGGGGTCTTGAGGTCTGGATTGACCACTTCAGTGCCGCAGATGTAGGCCTCGCGGCCACTGAGATTAAGCATATGGCAGAGGTAGTGCAGCGAGACGACGCCCGACGATGAGTCCCGGTAGGCAGGCGCCAGGAAATAATAAGGATGCTCGGGCTTGGCATACATCAGTCGCAGACGCGCCAACGCCTGTTCGAGCGAATAAGCGTCCAGCTGCGCGAGGTTCGACATCGGGTGCAATCTCCACAATCAAATCAAAAGGGTGTCACTGGCAAAGGCACCGTCAGGCAGCCCCTTTCTCCAGAAAAGCCGAGGCATCCGCGCCGGTGTTGAACAACAGGTCAATGACACTGACTGCATGCTGGAAGTCGCCGTATACCTGCGGATATTCGGGATAGCCGGTATAGGTCATATATGAAATCTCGACACCGCTGGCGGCAAAGGCCGCTTCGTCGAGGTAATGACTGGCTGCGGGTCCCGAGAGGTACTCGCTGGCGCCGAGGGTCTGGCACAGGTGAATCAGGCGCTCATTCTTGCCCGCCACGCCACCCAGGTCCTCGGAACGGTAAAGCGGCGTGTGAATGCCCAACAGGGGACACAAGCCGGCGATGAAAAGCTGATTGATGCGGGTCAGGTGGGTAAAGTCGGCAGCCTGCTCGTAGAGCGCGCGAATCGGCCCCTCCATCTGAGCGAAACACGCCGCGCGCCGGTAGCTCTGTTCGATAGTCTTCCAGTGCGCGGCGGCCCAGTCCGGACTGCTGACCTGGGCTTCATTGATCAACTGGCCGAGACGGCCCTTCGTCGTGACCGGGATGCTCAGCCAGTGTTCGCCTTGGGCAGTCTTGATCTTGTTGCGGTTGCGCCAGTCGTTGCGGGTGTACTGGACGTCGTCATAAAGGATGAACGCATCGACGCTGCGGATCATGTCGAAATAGCCCTTCCAGGGAATGTAATTCGACTGCACCACAGCTATTTTCTTATGCATCCTGAACCTCACGTACGCAGCGGAAACCGGGGGCTCGGCCCTGTCAAAAAATCGCCACCGAACATGGATGAGCGGGGGACAGGACGGGATACAGCAAATCTCATACCAGCTGGTCAGCGAGCGTGAGCAGCCCGCCGTTGCTGCTCGCTAGGGCTCGGTTCTACCCACTTCATACTCACGCAACTTATTGGCAATGGTCGTATGGGAAACCCCCAGCCGCTTGCCCAGCTGGCGACTGCTCGGGTGTTCGGAGTACAAGCGCTCCAGCACCGCTTTCTCGAAACGCCCGACGATCTCGTCCAGCCCGCCCTCCAGGGAAAAATCGCCAAGCGGTTGGCGCACGCCGTAGTCCGGCAGGCGGATGTGCTCGGCCTTGACCTTTCCGCCGTCGCACAGGGAAACCGCCTGGAACAGCACGTTTTCCAACTGCCGGACGTTGCCCGGCCAATGGTAGTGGCTGAGGCGTTCCATCGCCGCCGGGGCGAGCCTTGGCAGCGGACAGCCAATCTGGCGACTGGCCTGGTCAAGAAAATGTTCCACCAATGGTTCCAGCCCATCGAGGCATTCGCGCAGCGGTGGGATGTGCAACGAAAGCACGTTCAAGCGGTGGTACAGATCCTGACGGAATTCGCCTCGGGCGCAGAGTTCGGACAAGTCCACCTGGGTGGCGCAGATCACCCGGACATCCAGGTAGACCTCTTCGTCACTGCCGACGCGACGAAAGCAGCCGTCCTGCAAGAAGCGCAGCAGCTTCACTTGCAGGCGCGGGCTCATTTCCCCAACGCCGTCGAGGAACAGCGTGCCGCCCGCGGTCAACTCCAACAGGCCGAGCTTGCCTTCGGCCCGGGCGCCTTCAAAGGCACCGGGGCCGTAGCCGAACAACTCGGTCTCGGCCATTGACTCCGGCAGCCCGGCACAGTTGAGCGCCATCAGCGGCGACTGCCCGCGCGGACTGGCCAGGTGACAGGCGCGGGCCAGCAGTTCCTTGCCGGTGCCGGTTTCGCCTTCTATCAGCAGCGGCGCGTCCAGCGGGGCCATGCGCCGCGCCTCGCGAACCACTGCCGCCATCACTTTCGAACTCTGGAAAATGCTGTCGAAGCCGCGCAGCTCCTGCTTGCGCACATTGTAGATACGCTCGCCGACCCGGTCAGCGCGGTGCAGGGTCAACACCGCGCCGGCCATGGCCTCGCTGTCGTCGTGCTCCGACTGCAGCGGGGCGATGTCCGCCAGGAACACATCGCCCCTGACCTTGACGCGCAGTCCGTTGATACGCGACTGGTTGGCGCGCACCAGCTCCGGCAAGTCGAAATCCTCGGCGTAGCGGGACAGCGGGATGCCCGGCACTTCGTCGACCCGCACCCCGAGCAACTGCGCCGCCGCCCGGTTGGCCGCAACGATGGAGCCGCCCATGTCGATGGACAGCACCGGAAACTCAAGGGCGCCGAGCAGGGCGTTGAGCTCCATGTGCCGACGCTCGCTGGGCATCAGCCCTACCCGCTTGACGCCGAATACCCCGGCGATACCTTCGAACTTCGGACGCAACGCCTGGAACTGGATATTGATCAGGTTCGGACAGTGCAGATAAATCGCATTGCCGTGCTCGCCCCCCACTTCGCCACGGGCGACGTTAATGCCGTATTCCACCAACAGGTTGAGGATGTCCCGCAGGATGCCGATGCGATTCTGGCAATGGACTTTGATGCGCATAAAAGGCCCCAGGTGCATATGAGATAGAAAAGCGCGCCATTCCAGCCCTTCTGTGGCGAGGGAGCTTGCTCCCGCTGGGCTGCGCAGCAGACCCAAAACAGGGGCCGCTTCACGCTCCAGCGCCCCCCCCCCCCCCGCCACAGGTTTTTTCGGCGCAACAGCGCAAATAGTCGTCAAGATTATGTGACAGATGTAGGCCGTTTCCCACCTGAAAACCCCGTAAAGATCGCAGCACCCACCAGTTCGTAACGAAAACTTTACAGATCAACCCATCATTCCCTCAATCCATCGTCGCCAAGCCGATGTGCACTCCGCAGCTTCGGGTTATCTCTAACGCATCGCTGGACATAACAAAAAACAAGTCTTCCCTTGAGGGATAACAGCAGGAGAGCAGCATGAAGCAGACGCAATACGTGGCCCGCGAGCCCGATGCGCAAGGTTTTATCGACTACCCCGCCGAAGAACACGCGGTGTGGAATACGCTGATCACCCGCCAGCTGAAAGTGATTGAAGGCCGCGCGTGCCAGGAATACCTGGACGGCATCGACAAGCTTGGCCTGCCCCACGACCGCATTCCGCAACTGGGAGAAATCAACAAGGTGCTCGGCGCGACCACGGGCTGGCAAGTCGCCCGGGTACCGGCGCTGATTCCGTTCCAGACGTTTTTCGAACTGCTCGCCAGCAAACAGTTTCCGGTCGCGACGTTCATTCGTACCCGTGAAGAACTCGATTACCTGCAAGAGCCGGATATTTTCCACGAGATCTTCGGCCACTGTCCGCTGCTGACCAACCCATGGTTCGCTGAATTTACCCACACCTACGGCAAACTTGGCCTACAGGCTTCCAAGGAAGAACGCGTTTACCTGGCGCGTCTCTACTGGATGACCATCGAGTTCGGCCTAGTGGACACCCCGCACGGTCGGCGCATCTACGGCGGCGGCATCCTGTCGTCCCCCAAGGAAACCGTTTATTGCCTGTCGGACGAGCCGGAGCATCAAGCCTTCGACCCGCTGGAGGCCATGCGCACGCCGTATCGCATCGACATCCTGCAGCCGGTGTATTTCGTCCTGCCCGAGCTCAAGCGCCTGTTCGACCTGGCCCACGAGGACATCATGGGCATGGTCAGGCGCGGCCGGGAACTGGGCCTGCACGCGCCGAAATTTCCACCGAAAGCGGCGTGAACCGCTACTTTTGCTTTTAATTGAGTCTGTTGCGCCACGCGGCTTTGCTTTAGCGTGGACGCATCGACGTTTACCAAATATTCGATCCGGGAACACACCATGAACACTCTGAACCAAGCCCATTGCGAAGCCTGCCGCGCCGATGCCCCGCAAGTCAGCGACGAAGAACTGCCGATCCTGATCAAGCAGATCCCCGACTGGAACATCGAAGTGCGCGACGGCGTGATGCAGCTGGAAAAGGTCTTCCTGTTCAAGAATTTCAAGCACGCCCTGGCGTTCACCAATGCGGTCGGTGAAATCTCCGAGGCCGAAGGGCATCACCCCGGCCTGCTCACCGAGTGGGGCAAAGTCACCGTGACCTGGTGGAGCCACTCCATCAAGGGCCTGCACCGCAACGACTTCATCATGGCCGCCCGTACCGACGACGTCGCCAAGACCGCCGAGGGCCGCAAGTAATGCATTTCGATGCCATCGGCCGTGTGCCCGGCGACCCGATCCTCGGCCTGATGGAGGCCTACGGGGCGGACAGCAATCCTGGCAAGTTCGACCTCGGCGTGGGTGTCTACAAGGATGCCCAGGGCCTGACGCCGATTCTCCAGTCGGTGAAACAGGCCGAGCAGCAATTGGTGGACCACCAATTCACCAAGACCTACATCGGTGGCCATGGTGACGCCGCGTTCGGCCGGTTGATCAATGAACTGGTGCTCGGCGTCGATTCAGCGCTGCTCGCCGAGAAACGCGCCGGCGCCACCCAGACACCAGGCGGTACCGGCGCCCTGCGCTTGAGCGCCGACTTTATTGCCCAATGCCTGCCGGGCCGTGGCGTCTGGCTGAGCAACCCGACCTGGCCTATCCACGAGACGATTTTCGCCGCCGCCGGCGTCAAGGCCAGCCATTACCCCTACGTCGGTGCCGACAACCGCCTGGATTTCGAGGCAATGCTGGCAACCTTGAACCAGGTGCCAAAGGGTGACGTGGTGCTGCTGCACGCCTGTTGCCACAACCCCACCGGTTTCGACCTGACCCACGAACAATGGCGCCAGGTGCTCGACGTGGTGCGCAGCCGCAACCTGCTGCCGCTGATCGACTTCGCCTACCAAGGCTTCGGCGACGGGCTGGAGCAGGACGCCTGGGCTGTGCGGTTGTTTGCCGAAGCGCTGCCCGAAGTACTGATCACCAGCTCATGCTCGAAGAACTTCGGTCTTTATCGCGACCGCACCGGTGCGCTGATCGTCTGCGCACGCGATGGGGAAAAACTGACCGCCATCCGCAGTCAACTGGCGAATATCGCTCGCAACCTGTGGTCGACGCCACCGGACCATGGCGCGGCGGTGGTTGCGACGATCCTTGGCGATCCGCAGTTGAAAGGCCTGTGGGCCGATGAAGTCCAAGCCATGCGCCTGCGCATCGCGCAGTTGCGCGGCGGATTGCTGGAAGCGCTCGAACCCCATGGTCTGCGCGAGCGCTTCGCCCATATCGGGGTGCAACGCGGGATGTTTTCCTACACCGGGCTCTTGCCGGAACAGGTCAGGCAATTGCGCGAGCGCCATAGCATCTACATGGTAGGCACTGGCCGGGCCAACGTCGCCGGCATCGACGCGACGCGCCTGGATGCGCTGGCACTGGCGATTGCGGATGTTTGCCGGTAACTTCACCAGGCTATTGCCGTTGTGGCGAGGAAGCTCGCTCCCGCTCGGCGGCGCAGCCGTCGTAAATTGGCTAACGCGTTCCGTCTGAAGGATTGCGTTGGCGCCTTTTGGGGCTGCTGAGCAGCCCAGCGGGAGCAAGCTCCCTCGCCACAAAAGCGGAGCCAGGCTGGTTTTCCTAAGCGCCCGTCCACTCCCGGACAAACTGCCCGACATCCTCTTTCGGCGCCAAGCGCGCCTCTTTCTGCGGCGTGCCAAGGTAAAGAAAACCAATCACTTCTTCGCCTTCTTCAAGCCCCAAGCCCCTGGCCACGTGCGGCGAATACGCCAATTCCCCGGTACGCCACACCCCGCCAATCCCCTGGGCATAAGCGGCCAGCAGTATCCCATGGGCCGCGCAGCCGGCTGCGAGCAATTGCTCAGGCTTGGGAATCTTGAAATGGTCCTGCAATCGCGCGATCACCACCACGACCAAGGGCGCGCGCAGCGGGCCGTTGAGGGCCTTTTCCACCACGGCTTCGGGCACCAGCGGATCGTTGAAGCGTGCCGCCTCGGCCAGCAGCTCACCCATGCGGTGACGTGCCTCGCCTTCGACGGTCAGGAAACGCCACGGGCGCAGTTGGCCGTGATCCGGCGCACGCATCGCCGCGGCGAACATGACCTGGCGCTGTTCGGGCGTGGGCGCAGGGTCCACCAGACGCGGAACGGAAACACGGTTGAGCAAAGCGTCGAGAGCCTGCATCGGCGACCTCCTGGAAAAATGTTCGGCTATTCTAGTGGCTTGTGCCGCCAGTTCGTTAGTGCAAATTCAGTTGCAAGCAGCGCCGGGCGCCGGTTTACATGCCGCTTGTCACAGGTAGAATGGCGCCCTTTCCCCTATCAGCCCGAGCGGACTTCATGGCGTTGCCGACCCTACGGATCATTGGTTTCATCATCGGCATCTTCCTGATCACCCTGGCGATCTTCATGATCGTGCCGATGGCCACGTTGCTGATCTACGAACGCACCAGCGACCTGCCATCGTTCCTCTGGTCGAGCATGATTACCTTTGTCGCCGGCCTCGCGTTGATTCTTCCCGGACGCCCGGAGCATATCCATCTACGCCCTCGGGACATGTACCTGCTGACGGTCAGCAGTTGGCTGGTGGTGTGTGTCTTTGCCGCGCTGCCATTCTTGCTGACCCAGCACATCAGCTACACCGATTCGTTTTTCGAAAGCATGTCGGGCATCACCGCCACCGGTGCAACCGTCCTCAGCGGCCTGGACACGATGTCGCCGGGGATCCTGATGTGGCGCTCGCTGCTGCACTGGCTCGGCGGCATCGGCTTCATCGGCATGGCGGTGGCGATCCTGCCGCTGTTGCGCATCGGTGGCATGCGGCTGTTCCAGACCGAATCGTCCGATCGCTCGGAGAAAGTCATGCCGCGCTCGCACATGGTGGCGCGGCTGATCGTGGCCTCCTACGTCGGCATCACCATTCTTGGCACGCTGGCACTGTGGTGGGCCGGGATGAGTCTGTTCGATGCGATCAATCATTCGATGTCAGCCATTTCCACCGGCGGTTTTTCCACCTCCGACCTGTCCCTGGCCAAATGGACGCAACCGGCCGTGCATTGGGTCGCTATCGTCATCATGATCCTCGGCAGCCTGCCATTTGCCCTGTATGTCTCGACCCTGCGCGGCAATCGTCGAGCGCTGATCAAGGACCAGCAAGTCCAGGGGTTGATCGGCGTGCTGCTGGTGACCTGGCTGGTGCTCGGCACCTGGTATTGGGCCACCACCGACCTGCATTGGCTCGATGCCCTGCGGCACGTGGCACTGAACGTGACGTCCATCGTCACCACCACCGGTTTTGCCTTGGGCGACTACAGCTTGTGGGGCAATTTCTCGCTGATGCTGTTCTTCTACCTGGGTTTCGTTGGCGGCTGCTCGGGCTCGACCGCCGGCGGGATCAAGATTTTCCGCTTCCAGGTCGCCTACATCCTGCTGCGGGCCAACCTTAACCAACTGATCCATCCGCGCGCGGTGATCAAGCAGAAATACAACGGGCACCGCCTCGACGAAGAAATCGTCCGGTCGATCCTGACGTTCTCGTTCTTCTTCGCCATCACCATCTGCGTCATCGCGCTGCTGCTGTCGCTGCTGGGCGTGGAATGGATGACGGCGCTGACCGGCGCGGCCAGTACCGTGTCCGGCGTCGGCCCGGGGCTTGGCGAGACCATCGGCCCGGCCGGCAACTTCGCCCCGCTGCCGGATGCCGCCAAGTGGATTCTTTCCGGCGGCATGCTGCTTGGCCGGTTGGAGATCATCACGGTGTTTGTGCTGTGTATTCCGGCGTTCTGGCGTCACTGACCGGCGTCGCTACAGCCCGCGCCCGGTATTCGCCGGGCGTGATGCCGAACCAACGACGAAAGGCCCGGAAAAAATTGCTCGGGTCGGCAAACCCCAACAGATAGGCCACTTCCAGCAGCGTCATGGTCGGCTGCGCCAGGTACTGCTCGGCCAGCTCACGGCGCGTATCGTCCAGCAAGCTTTGGAAACTCGTGCCCTCATCCTGCAAACGCCGCTGCAAGGTGCGTTGCGACAAATGCAGGGTCTGCGCGACCACGTCCCGCTTGGGCTCGCCCTGGGGCAGCAGCCGGCAGAGCACCTGCCGCGCCTGGTGGGTCACGCGGCTTCCGGAAAAGCGTGCGAGGTATTCGCCGGCAAACCGATCGTGGAGTTGCGCCATGGCCTCGTTGGCCGTGGGCAGCGGCGCCTCCATGTCCTCCTGCTGGAAAATCAGCGCATCGTAGGGGGCATCGAACACCAGTGGCGCGCCAAAAGCCTGTTGATAAGGTGCCAGGTCAACGGGTTCGGAACCCTGGAAGAGTACCTTTACCGGATGCAAGGTGCGTCCGGTCAACCAGCTGCACAAGGACAGCGCGCAGGCCAGCGAGGCTTCGGCACTTTGCCGGGTCGGCGGAAGGTGATCGCCATGCACGGTGAGAATCAGCCCATAGCCCTCGTCCAGATGGCGAAAACTCAAGTCGGCGCTTTCGGCAATGATCCGCTGGTAGCGCACCAGCCGCTGGAAGCCTTCGACCAGCGTGCGACTGGACATCAACGCGTAACCCACCACATGGAACGATGCCGGGCGTACCACCTTGCCCATGTTCAGGCCGATGGCCGGGTTGCCGGATCGCGCCACCGCCAATTGCCAGAGGCGCGTCATCGAGTCTTGGGTAAAGCGCGCGTCAGGATCCTCCAGCGCAGCAAAATCCAGCGCCAGCTGCTTGAACAGCGCCCGACAGTCCAGGCCGTCCATTTCCAACGCCTTGACAATCCCCATCGCCCAGCTTGAAGAAGTCGTTCGTTCGCTCATGACATTTGCTTGCATGACGAGCCGCAGGGTACGGCTGGATTTGCGAAGGATACTAAAGTGGCGCTGATTGTCACTGGCTGTTGCAAGTGCTCAATCTAGACTCAACGCAAGCGGCTCGACGCATCGGCCGCCAGAACAATAACCAAAGAGCCTGCAGTCTTGGAAAACACCAACCGATTTAATACCTTCGCCGAGTTCTACCCGTATTACCTCAGCGAACACAGCAACAGCACCTGCCGGCGCCTGCATTTCACCGGCACCTCCCTGGTCATCTTGGTTTTCGCCCTGGCCCTCGTCATCGGCGCCTGGTGGCTGTGGGTCGCGCTGCCGGTGGCCGGCTATGGCTTCGCCTGGGTCGGGCACTTTTTCTTCGAAAAAAACCGCCCTGCCACCTTCCAACATCCTCTCTACAGTCTGCTCGGCGACTTCGTCATGTACCGCGACATGCTGCTGGGCAAGGTGGCGTTCTAAGGAGATTGGCGATGACGTCTCACGCGCGCTTCACCCACATGCAGGACGGCAGCCGGGAAGACTGGGCGATCATCGCCGCCGACTTCAGCGCTTACGCGCGGCAGTTACCGGGCCGGATTCTCGCCCACCTGAGATTGCTTGATGGCGACTTCGGCGGTTTCCCCGTGGATCGCCTGACCCACTCCCTGCAAACCGCCACCCGTGCCCACCGCGACGGCCGGGACGAGGAGTACGTGGTCTGCGCGCTGCTCCACGACATTGGCGACACACTGGGCTCGTACAACCACCCGGACATCGCGGCGGCGATCCTCAAGCCATTCGTCAGCGCCGAGAACCTGTGGATGGTGGAAAAACACGGAATTTTCCAGGGCTACTACTTCTTCCATCACCTGGGCATGGACCGGCACCTGCGCGAGCAGTTTAGCCAGCACCCGCAGTACCAGGCGACGATCGATTTCTGTGCAAAATACGACGCCGCGGCGTTCGATCCCGCGTACGACACGCTGCCGCTGAGTTTCTTCGAGCCGATGCTGGAAAGGCTGTTCGCAGCGCCGAAGCAGTCGATCTACAAGGCGGCGATGGCAGAAACCTGAGAGCCCCTGTGGCGAGGGAGCTTGCTCCCGCTCGGCTGCGCAGCAG
>NZ_JBHFJB010000124.1:17700-28436 GCF_057334555.1 Pseudomonas sp. AGC41 | reverse complement strand
GCGCAGCAGCCCCCGTTCAGACGCCTGCATTTATCCAGACACATCGCGCGGTTCAATTGACGACTGCTGCGCAGCCGAGCGGGAGCAAGCTCCCTCGCCACAAGAGCCCTCTCCACTAAACGTTGGAGCAAGCTCCCTCGCCACAAAAGCCCTCTCCACTAAACGTTGGAGCTAGCTCCCTCGCCACAAAAGCTGCTCTCCACTAAACGGTTAAAGTTCAGGCCGGCTCAGTCACTTTCAACTCGGCCTTGACCAGCGCTTCGCGCGCCTGGGCGTCCGCCAGGCGATACAGCTCGATCGAGCCGTCCCAATGCTCGATCAGCGCCGTGCACGACTCGACCCAATCGCCGCAGTTGAGGTACTCCACCCCGCCCACCTGACGAATCTCGGCATGGTGGATGTGCCCGCACACCACGCCATGCAGTTCACGCTTCACGCATTCGTGGGCGATGGCTTCTTCAAAATCGCTGATGAAGCTGACGGCGGTCTTGACCTTGTGCTTGAGGTACGCCGACAGCGACCAGTAACCGTAGCCGTAACGCGCCCGCCAATGATTGAGCCAGCGATTGAGCGTCAGGGTGAATTCGTAGGCCGAATCCCCAAGAAAGGCCAGCCAACGGTGATAACGGGTGATCACATCGAACTGGTCACCATGGATCACCAGCAGGTGTCGACCATCGGCCGTGACATGCACCGCTTCGTCCACCAGTTGAATGTTGCCCAGGATCAGCTTCGAATAGCGCCGCAGGAATTCGTCATGGTTGCCGGTGACATAGATCACCTCGGTGCCGCGCTTGCTCATGGTCAGCAAGCGCCGAATGACGTTGGTATGGGCCTGGGGCCAATACATGCCACTGCGCAGTTTCCAGCCGTCGATGATATCGCCCACCAGGTAGACCTTGTCGGCGTGATAGCCCTTGAGAAAATGCGACAGGTGCTCGGCCTGGCAATCTCGCGTACCCAGGTGCACGTCGGAAATCCACAGGGTGCGGACACGCTGTTTGCGGCTGGGCCTGGCGAGCTCGGCGCTGGTCATTGGGCAACCCTCTGATCGTTTTCACCACAGTGCACCCCAGCGGTTAATGACCCATGACAATAATGCGTCGGTTGCATGACAGCGCGAGGCGCCGCGCCCTCGGTGTAGACTGGCCGCCTGCCACGGGAGACCGCGATGAGACCGATCCTCACGCTACGCCACTACAGCCATGATCTGATTGTCCACAGCCACGACCATGCGCAACTGGTGTTCGGCTTGTCCGGCGCGCTGGACTTCGAAGTCGAAGGGCGTGGCAGCCAGGTGGTGCAGCAGAGTTTCGTCGTGGTACCCGCCGGCGCCCGTCACGCCTGCGGCAGTCCTCGGGGCAGCCGTTGCCTGGTGCTGGATGTGCCTGATGGTGACTGGGTCGGGCAATGCCTGGGCGATCACGCCGATGCCAGCCGGCGCTTGCTCGACCGCAATATCCGCCTGCCCTTGGATACGGGGCAGAGCCAGTTGGTGAGTTGGCTCGCGGGCAGTCCGGTGGACGACCCGCTGATTGCCCAGCAAGGCGCGGTGCTGCTGTTGGCCAGCCTCAACGGCGCCCGCCAGCAAACCAGCGGCAGCCGGCGCCTGCCCTATACCGCGCTGGATGCCCATATCGACCAGCACGCGGCCTATCCGCTGCAAGTGGCGGACCTGGCGCGGGTCGCCGGGCTTTCCAGCGCGCGCCTGCATGCGCGCTTCGTCGCCGAACGCGGGCAGACGCCAATGGAATACATCCGCAGTCGCCGCCTGCATAAGGCGGTGGGACTGTTGCGAGACTCGAACCTGCCCATCGGCGAAATCGCCCATCAGGTTGGCTACAGTTCGCAAAGCGCCTTTGCGGCGGCGGTGCTGCGCGAGTTCGGTGTTTCGCCGGGCAAGCTTCGGCGCTAGACCCGCGCTAAAAATCGCTAGGTTCGCGACAGACACTGGCGCCTTACCCACGCTTAAATACGACAATCTATAAAGGAATGGCTCTGTGGGGGCGAGCTTGCTCCAGGCAGCGACCCGACGAATTCCATCCGCCAGCCGATATCCCCATGGCCTGAACTAGCGCTTTCGCGAGCAGGCTCGCTCCCACAGAGGACTTTCGCTGTGTCTTATCGAATGAAAGGATTGCAATGACTCCCCGTACCGCCCTCGGCGCCTTGCACATCGGCGCACTCATGTTTGGCCTGACCGGCGTGTTCGGCAAACTCGCCGCCGCCTCGCCGGCGGTCATTGTGTTTGGCCGTGCGGTGTTCGCCGTGCTGGCCCTGGCAGTGTTTGCCCGGTTCGCCAGCCGCACCCGCTGGCAAAAACTGCGCGGCCGCGACGCTCGCCGGTTGCTGCTCGGTGGGCTGTTGCTGGCCGGACACTGGGTGAGTTTTTTCATCTCGGTAAAAGTCGCCGGGGTCGCCATCGCCACGCTGGGGTTCGCCAGTTTCCCGGCCTTCACCGTATTGCTCGAGGGGCTGATCTTCCGCGAGCGGATCCGCGCCAACGAGATTCTCCTGGTGGTCCTGGTGAGCGTCGGCCTGGTGCTGGTCACACCGGACTTTGACCTGGCCAGCGGCGCCACCACCGGTTTGCTCTGGGCCGTGGCTTCGGGACTGTTGTTCTCGCTGTTGTCGCTGACCAATCGCGCCGGCTCCGCGCACGTACCGCCGGTGCAGGCGGCGCTGTGCCAGAACCTGGTCGTGGGGTTATGCCTGTTGCCGATGGCCGCGCCGCAACTGAGTGACGTGCGCCCCATCGACTGGTTGTGGATCGGCCTGCTCGGGGTGTTCTGCACTGGCCTGGCCCACAGCCTGTTCGTCGCCAGCCTCGCGGTGATCAAGGCGCGCACCGCGGCGGTGGTGTTCGCCATGGAACCGGTCTACGGCATCACCATTGCCTGGCTGCTGTTCGATGAAAACCCGACGCTGCGCATGCTGCTCGGTGGCGTGCTGATCATCGTTGCGATCGTGGTGTCGAGCCAGCTCGACGGCACGAAAAAATCCAGCGCCGGCGCCCAGGCCCCGTCTCACTGAGCCAGGTTACTGAAACGAGTCACTGAACCCGGTCGTTGTGCCCCAGGTCGCGCTCCGGGTCGATCCGGTCGCGGACCCGCTGCTTGAGGACCTTGGCCTCGGGAAAACCGCCGTCTGCCTTGCGCTCCCAGACCTGCGTACCGTCGCAACTTATATGAAACACCCCGCCGGTGCCCGGCACCAGGGACACCTTGCCCAGGTCGTCGCCAAAGGTGCTGAGCAACTCCTGGGCCAGCCAGGCGGCGCGCAGCAACCATTGGCACTGCGTACAGTAGGTGATGACGACTTCCGGTTTGTGAGCGGTCATTGCGGGTGGACTCCTGCTGTCAAAGGCGTCGTTATACTACCGCCTTTGACCGCCTGCCCCGAGATTGACGATGCGCCGCCTGCTGCCATGCCTGCTCCTGTTACTGCTGCCCCTGTTCGCCGACGCCGTCGAAGCGCCGCGACCGAAGATCGGCCTGGTACTTTCCGGCGGCGCGGCCCGTGGGCTCGCGCATATTGGCGTGCTCAAAGCACTGGAAGAACAAGGCATCAAGATCGACGCGATTGCCGGCACCAGCATGGGCGCGGTGATCGGTGGCCTATACGCTTCCGGCTACAAAATCGACGAGCTGGAGAAACTCGCCCTGGGCATCGACTGGCAGCAGGCGCTGTCCGATGCCCCGCCGCGCAAGGACGTGCCCTTCCGGCGCAAGCAGGACGACCGGGATTTCCTGGTCAAGCAAAAACTGAGCTTTCGCGACGACGGCAGCCTTGGCCTGCCGCTGGGCGTTATCCAGGGTCAGAACCTGGCCCTGCTCCTGGAAAGCCTGCTGGCCCACGCCAGCGATACCCGGGATTTCGACAAGCTGCCGATCCCCTTCCGCGCCGTGGCGACCGACATCGCCACTGGCGAAAAAGTCGTGTTCCGCAAGGGCCACCTGCCCAAGGTGATCCGTGCCAGCATGTCGATCCCGGCGGTGTTCGCCCCGGTGGAACTGGACGGGCGGCTGCTGGTGGACGGCGGCATGAGCGACAACATTCCCTTGGACGTGGCCCGGGAAATGGGCGTGGACGTGGCCATCGTCGTCGATATCGGCACGCCGCTGCGCAACCGCAAGCAATTGGTCACGGTGGTGGATGTGCTGAATCAATCGACCACCCTGATGACCCGGCGCAACTCGGAGGAACAACTGGCGACGCTGAAAAACAACGACGTGCTGATCCAGCCTGCCTTGGCGAGCTTTGGCTCGACCGATTTTGGCCGCGCCACGGAAATGATCGACGCCGGCTACCGCGCCACGCGGATACTCGAGGCGCGCCTGGCGCACCTGCGTCGCCCCGAAACGCCCGACGCCGAGCTGATGGCGGCGCGCACCCCCAGCGAACGCACGCCGGTCATCACCGCGATACGGGTGGAAAACGATTCGAAAGTCGGCGACGACGTGATCCGCTATTACGTTCGCCAACAGATCGGCGAGCCGTTGGACCTCGGTCGCTTGCAAACCGACATGGGCACCTTGTACGGCCTGGATTACTTCGAGCAGGTGCAATACCGCGTAGTGCACAAGGGCGCGGACAACACCTTGGTGATCAGCGCCCGGGGCCGACGCACCGGCACCGATTACCTGCGCCTGGGCCTGAGCCTGTCGGACGACATGCGCGGCGACAGCGCTTTCAACCTCGGTGCCAGCTACCGGGTCAACGGTATCAATCGCCTCGGCGCCGAATGGCTGACCCGAGCGCAGATCGGCGACAAGCAGGAGCTGTACAGCGAGTTCTACCAACCGCTGGACGTCGGCTCGCGCTACTTCATCGCGCCCTACGGACAATTCGAATCGCGCAACGTCGAATCGATCCTCGATAACGACCCGGTCGCCCAGTATCGGGTCGAGCGCTACGGCTTCGGCCTGAACCTGGGCCGGCAGATCGGCAACAGCGGGGAAATCCGTTTCGGTGTCGGCCAGGCCTGGGGCAAGGCGGACGTGCGCATCGGCGATCACGACCAGCCCAGCGAAAACTTCAACGAAGGCTTCTACGAGCTCAAGTATTCATTCGACTCGCTGGACAACGTCTACTTCCCTCATGAAGGCGAAGACATCGGCTTGTCCTGGCGCCAGTACGAACCCGGGTTGGGTTCCGACCAGCGTTATCGCCAGTGGGAATTCAGGTTGGACAAGGCCCTGAGCAGCGGCCCGGATACCTTCATCCTCGGCGGTCGTTATGGCCGGACCCTGGACACCGCCGAGGTCGTCACGTCGAGTTTCGTCCTCGGCGGCGCCCGACAGCTGTCGGGCTTTCGTGAAGACGGGATATCCGGCCAGAACATGAGCCTGATGCGCGCCGTGTACTACCGCAGGCTCACGCCGCGCGCCTACCTGCCGCTGGATTTCCCGCTGTATGTCGGCGGCTCGCTGGAGCGCGGCCGGGCCTGGAACAACGACAATGAATTCGACAGCGGCTACATCAACGCCGCCAGTGTCTTCCTCGGGTTCGACACGCCGCTGGGGCCACTCAACTTCAGTTATGGCTTCAACGACGATGATGAGCAGGCGGTGTATCTGAATCTGGGGCAGACGTTCTAGCGCCGTTCAAAACTGTGGGAGCGAGCCTGCTCGCGAAGGCAGAGTGTCAGTCGATGAATGTTTTGAAGGTGATGGCCTCTTCGCGAGCAGGCTCGCTCCCAAAGGGGATCTGCGTCGGCCATGCAATTGCCTCAACGAATCCCGGCCAACAAGACCCGGGCGGTTTCCTTGAGCGGTTCATCGCCCTCTTCCACCAGTTCCTCCAGCAGCGTGATGGCGCTCTTGAGGTCACCTTCATCGATACGATTCTGGGCTTCTTCAAGCTTTTCGGAATGCTGCGAAATGAGTGGCTCAAAGGCCACCGGTTCGAGCGACAGCGACTCGAATTCGGGTTCGGCGGTCAGCGGCTCCAGCTCCAGCGATTGCTCTTCATCGGCAAACCCATCGAGAAAATCGTCATCCAGCGACTCGGTTTCCAGGGGCGCCCCCCATTGCAGGTCGGGTTCATCGAACCCGGAGAGCGACAAGGTGCCGGTTTCGAAGGATTCCAGCGGTTTCGGTTCAACGGAGGCCTGTGGGGTGTCGGTGAGGTCCCAGCTGTTCTCCATGGACAAGCTATCGAGCTTCAGCTCGAACTCGTCGTCAGGGGTGCGGGCCGGTTCCGGCTCTGGAATGGATACCTGAGGTTGTGCCGGCGTGGGCGCATCAAGCGGCGTATCAACGGAGGTTTCAAGGGGCGCGTTAACCAGGGAGATTTTCGGGTAGCGTCCGCGGATCTCTTCCAGCGCCTGGCGATCGATGCCCTGGGCCAGCAGGTGATTTTCCTGGGCCTGGAAACCGATGACATCGCCCTGCTTGCCCAGCACATCGAGCAACTTGAGGCCAAGGTCGGTACGCTCCGGCTCCGCCAGCAATGCCGCGCGCAGCAGACCCGCAGCTTCAGTGAAGCGGCCATAGGTCAGGTAGATTCCCACCCCTTCGAGCACATCGCCGAGGGGCGCATCGCCGTTATTGAACGACGCGGCGACTTCAGCACGTTCGGTGCCGGATTGCGCGTAGGTTTCGGGTTCGTCATCATCCAGGATCAATTCGCGACGCTCGGACAGTGGCTGCGGATCCGCCAGTTCCTGCTGCTGCCGACGGCGCAGGAACAACAATACGACGAGCAACGCCACCAGCCCTACCAACCCCGCCACCCACAACCAGTCGACACCCTCGGCCTCGTCGACCGGCGCCGCCTCAACCACCGGTGCGGGCTCGACGTTTTCCGCTGGCGCCGCTGTCGCGGCAACGGCATCCGGCGGCTCCTGGGCCAGTTGCGCCTGCAAGTCGCTGATCTGCTGACGCTGGCCGGCGATTTCCGCGTCCTGGGCCTGGAGCCGGGCTTGAAGTTCGTCGATGGTTTTCTGTTGTTGCTGGTTCTGCAGCACCGTGGCGGCGAGTTGCTCGGCGTTGCTGTCGGGGGCGACAGAGGCCGGCGTTGAAGGGTTTGCGGCGGGAGGCGGCAATATGGCCGAGTCGGGCAGCAACAGGCGCTGACCGATGGAAAGCCGCTCGCTGCCAGGGTTCAGCGCCTGGATCCCCTGCATGAGTTCATTGACCGGGGCATTGCTGCCGGCGTCATGCAGGCGCTTGGCGATGATCCAGGGGTTGTCGCCCTGCACGACGGTGTAGCGCTTGCCTTGTGTGGCCGGTGGCGGCTTGATCGCCGGTGTCGCTTCGGCCGCAGCGGAAGGCTCGTCCACGGCCGGCACAATCCCTGGTGTGCCCGGCGGATCGATCAGCACGGTGTATTCGCGCAGCACACGGCCGTTGGGCTGGTTGAGCTGTACCAGGAAATTGAGGAACGGTTCTTCCACCGGCTTGCTGGAGGTCACCCGGATGAAGCTGCGCTCGCCGCGCAATACCGGCGTGAAACGCAAGCTGTTGAGAAAGAACACCCGTTCCACCCCGGCGCGGCTGAAATCGTCCGGGCTCGCCAGGCTGGCCGAAAAATCCCCCTCGCCCAGGCCGGCCGCATCGACCAGGGCGATGTCGGCGCGCAACGGCTGGTTGAGCGCGGAATGAAGCGTTATCTCACCCAGCCCCAGCGCCGACGCCAGGGCCGGAAAGCCCAGGGCACCCACGACGATCAACACGTTGACCCAGTTGCGCAACGTGGACTGCAGACTTTCAAGCATGGGCATCCCTTTCGATTACCAGAACCAACCTCGGCGTAAACGCTTCCATTAGGAACGCTTACTACTGGTTATAGTTCGCTAACCGGCGAATCTCAAAAACCTGGTGTCAGGGATATGCCTCAGGATTTTTCCAGGTTGGCCAGGATCCTGCCGTGAACCCGCATGCACACCCGCATATCTTCTTCGTCGACGCCTTCAAACAACTCCCGACGCAGCTGCGTGGCAATGGTTTCGATCTGTTCAATCAGCGGCAAGGCCGGCGCGCAGAGCACGATCTTCTTGGCGCGGCGGTCCTCGGCCACGGCCTGGCGCTGCACCAGCCCCTGGGTTTCCAGGCTGTCGAGCAAGCGGGCCAGGGTCGGACCCTCGACGGCGACGCTCTGGGCCAGTTCACGCTGGGTCGGCGCCTGTTCGAAACGGGCCAGGTGCAGCAGCACCAGCCAACGCGCCTGGGACAGGCCCAGCCCGGCGAGGCGACGGTCCAGCTCGGCTCGCCAGCCCCGGGACATTTGCGCCAACTGCATGCCGAAGCGGTGTTGATCGGTTAGAGGCATAAAACACTCATCAGAATCAAAATAGGGAAATACTAATTATTAGTCAGCTAAGCATGAGCTTCGGATTCAAGCAAGGCTGGCACTGTAGTGAATCGTTAAAGGAGCGTAACCGTCTGATCAGACTTCAAATTCCGATTGCAGTGCAGCCCTGACGCAATACAGGACGCCTTCCGGAACACGGCCTGCAAACAGCGCGGCAACGTCAGATACCGCGGGCAACTCACCCTCGCCGTCGAGAAACGCGTCCTGGATTTCGCCCATCAGTTCTTCGGGCAAATCCAGCGCCTGCTCCAGGGATAGCTGCTGTTGGCCGATCGCCTCGGCCAGCATCGTGTAGACGTTCTTTTCCGAACACTGCAACTGCCCGGCGATCTGTAGCGGGGTCATCCCGGCACGAGCCAGCGTGATGAGTTCGTGGCGTACATCGGCCACGGCTTTCGGCGCTTCGGCTTCGCCGCCGAGCACCTGAAGGAAGGCCTCGCCATAGCGCTCCAGCTTGCGCGCGCCAACACCACTGACCCGGGCCATTTCCGCCAGGGACGTCGGCTGGCTGCGGAGCATTTCCAGCAACGTCGAGTCGGGGAAAATGACGTAGGGCGGCACGCCGTGCTCCTCCGCCAGCTTGCGGCGCAAGGCGCGCAAGGCCTCCCACTGATCGCGCTCTTCGCCACGTACCAGTTGGCTGGCCTGGCTCTTGCTGCTCTTGATCGCCGTCGCGGGCTTGAGGTCGCGGCGCAGTTCCAGGCTGACCTCGCCTTTGAGCAACGGCCGGCAGGTCGCGCTCAGGCGCAGGCCGCCATAACCTTCCAGGTCGATATCCGCCAGGCCGCGCGCCACCAGTTGCCGGAACAGCGAGCGCCATTCGCTCTCGGTGCGGGCCTTGCCCACGCCGAACACCGAAAGGTGCTGGTGGCCAAAACTGCGGACCTTCTCGTTGTCCTTGCCCAGCAGCACGTCCACCAGATGCCCCACGCCATAACGCTGGCCGGTTCGATAGATGGCCGACAGCGCCTGGCGGGCCGGCTCGGTGGCGTCCCAGGTCTCCACGCCGTCGACGCAGTTGTCGCAATGCCCGCAAGGCTCGGGCATGTCCTCATCGAAATAGGCCAGCAAGGTCTGGCGGCGGCAACGGGTTTCCTCGCAGAGCGACAGCATCGCGTCAAGCTTGTGTTGCTCCAGGCGTTTATGGCGCTCATCGCCCTCGGAGTTCTGCAGCATCTGCTTGAGCATCACCACGTCTTGCAGGCCGTAGGCCATCCAGGCGTCGGCCGGCAAACCGTCACGGCCGGCACGGCCGGTTTCCTGGTAATAGGCCTCCAGGGACTTGGGCAGGTCCAGGTGCGCGACGAATCGTACGTTGGGCTTGTCGATGCCCATGCCGAACGCCACGGTGGCAACCATGATCAGGCCTTCCTCGTTGAGAAAGCGCTTCTGGTGATAGGCCCGCAGATCGTTGGGCAGGCCGGCATGGTAGGGCAATGCCGGGAAACCTTGCTCGCTGAGGAACGCCGCCACCTCCTCGACTTTCTTGCGCGACAGGCAATAGACGATACCCGCGTCGCTGCGGCGCTCGGCGAGGAACGCCAGCAATTGCTTGCGCGGCTGTTCCTTGGGCACGATGCGATAGAAAATGTTGGGGCGGTCGAAGCTGGAGAGGAACCGCTCGGCGTTCTGCAGGTGCAGCCGTTCGACGATTTCTTCGCGGGTACGTTTGTCGGCGGTGGCGGTCAGGGCGATGCGTGGCACGTCCGGAAACAGTTCCGCCAATTGCCCCAGCTGCAGGTATTCGCGACGGAAGTCATGGCCCCATTGGGATACGCAATGGGCTTCGTCGATGGCAAACAGGGCGATCTCCAGGCTCTGGAGAAAGGCCAGCATGCGCGGCTGCACGAGACGTTCAGGCGCCAGGTAAAGCATTTTCACTTCACCGCGCTGGATGCGCGCGGCAAGGTCGCGCTGCTGCTCGGCGCTCAGCGTGGAGTTCAGCGCGGCAGCGGCAACGCCCAGTTCTTCGAGGGTCGCGACCTGGTCATCCATCAAGGCAATCAGTGGCGACACCACCACCGCCAGACCGTTGCGCAGCAGCGCGGGCACCTGGAAGCACAAGGACTTGCCGCCGCCGGTAGGCATGAGCACCAGGGCATCGCCACCGCTGGCCACGCGCTCAATGATGGCACCCTGGCGGCCACGAAAACTGTCGTAGCCGAAGATGTCCTTGAGAACGCGTTGAGCCTGTTCGAGCATAAAAACTCCAAAAATCACCGAAACATCCCTGCAAGGCTGGTCCAGAAACACAAACGCTGCACCAGCGAATCGTAAGTGCGCGTTTCGGACCGCCGGGATGCCGCAGGGCATCACAAAACGCGGCAGTATACCCGAGGGCTTCGTTGCGAAGGGGGTTGCTGACGGGAGGTTTGAGAGCAAATGCGGGACGAGCCCCACCCTGTGGGGGGGGGGGGGGG
>NZ_JBHFJB010000124.1:5022-17680 GCF_057334555.1 Pseudomonas sp. AGC41 | reverse complement strand
GGGACTCTGTAGGGTCGAGACCAGGTGATGCATGACCGGCAAGAAAGCAAATCCACCACGCGGCTGGCCTGGGCGCCCAAGAAGGCCTAGAATTCCCGCATTGTTTATTCCCCAAGGTAGCCCGTAATGTCCTTCGCTGAGCAACTGACCCGCCTGCAAGTCTTCCTCGACGCCGATGAGCTGCACGAAGAGGCGCTGGATTACGTGGCCGCTCATGGCTATCTGACCGCCCTGTCGATCTGTTCCGAGCAGGTGCCGGAGCGTGAATGGATCGATGCCCTGTTCGCCGAAGAACCGCACTACAGCGACGAAGCCCAACGCGCCGAAATCGAAGCGACGCTGGTCGGCCTCAAGGCTCACATCGCCCGCCAACTGGCTTCCGATGAAGAATTCGAGCTGCCGTGCGAGCTGGACCTGGGCGATGATCCGGACGATTCGGAACTGCGCGGCTGGTGCATCGGCTTCATGGAAGGTGTGTTCCTGCGCGAAGCGGCCTGGTTCGAAACCGCCGAAGAAGAAGTCAGCGAAATGCTGCTGCCGATCATGGTCGGTTCCGGCCTGTTCGACGAGCAACCGGAGTTTTCCGACATTGCCGCCGACGCGAACCTGATGGACGACATGATCGTGCAGATCCCGGAAGCCCTCACCGCTCTGTATCTGCTGTGCAACGCCCCGGACGAGAAACCGGCGATCCTCAAGCCGCGCCATCACTGAGTCAGCGGGTGCCCGCGCCCCTCGGCAATCGCCCGCTGATCCTGCGCTACGCTCTGCTCGCCATCGGCTGGCTGAGCGTGGTGCTGGGGGTCATTGGCATCTTTATTCCCGTCCTTCCCACCACTCCTTTCCTGTTATTGGCCGCGGCCTGCTTTGCCCGCAGTTCGCCACGGTTCTATCGCTGGCTGGTGGAGCATCCGCGCCTCGGCCCCTGGATCGGTGACTACCTCAGCGGCAACGGCATCCCGCTCAAGGGCAAGGTCTACGCCATCGGATTGATGTGGGTGAGCATCTTGCTGTCGTGCTACCTGGTGCCCCTGCCATGGGCGCGGGTGTTCATGCTGACCAGCGCGGTGCTGGTGACGGTGTACATCCTCAAGCAAAAAACCCTGCACAAACCTGATTGAAGGCCCTTGTGGCGAGGGAGCTTGCTCCCGCTGGGAGGCGAAGCCGCCCTGAGATCAGCTGATGCGATTCCCCCAGGCAGACCGCGCCTGCCGATTTTACGACTGCTGCGCAGCCGAGCGGGAGCAAGCTCCCTCGCCACGAGATCGGCTGTGTCTTCAGTCGTGCCTGGGCCTGGCAAAATTTTGCGCGGGCCAAAATGAAAAAACCCGCCATCTCCAGAGCGAAGATGGCGGGTTTTGTCGTTTCAGCTCATCTCACACCGTGTCGACCTTCAACGAATGGTCGTTCAGCATGCCGTTGATGATGGTCGCGGTGTCCGCGCCGCCGATCATTCCGCCCGCGCCCGGCGTGACGCCGTAGTGACTGGCGAGGTTGACGCCGGCGAGATCAATGGTCTGGTTCGGCGTGGCGCCGGCGGTGCTGCTGATGTCGATGCTGGTGATCAACGAGGCCCCGCTGCCGGTCACGCTGAAGTGCAGGTAGTCATCGAGCGACGCAGCGCTGCCGTTCTCGCCCAACAACAATTGCGACAAGTCGAGTTTGTCGAGGCCAGGGGTGAAATCAGTGATGACGTCGTGACCGCTGTTGCCCGCCTGCCATTGGAACGTGTCGGCACCGTTGCCGCCGGTGAGGGCGTTGTTGCCCAGGCCGCCGATCAGCAGGTCATCGCCGTCACCACCGTTGAGCACGTCATGGCCGAG
Source organism: Pseudomonas sp. AGC41 (assembly GCF_057334555.1). Classification (NCBI taxonomy): domain Bacteria; kingdom Pseudomonadati; phylum Pseudomonadota; class Gammaproteobacteria; order Pseudomonadales; family Pseudomonadaceae; genus Pseudomonas; species Pseudomonas sp. AGC41. Next base: position 15,857 of record NZ_JBHFJB010000124.1, on the reverse strand, counting down.
GCCGCCGTCGATGCGATTGCTCAGGCTGTCGCCGGTCAGGTGGTCGTTGAAGTTCGAGCCGACCAGGTTCTCGATGCCAGCCAGAGTATCGGTGCCGGCCCCCAAGGTGTTCTGTCCGGCCAGCAGGCCGAGGTTTACCGTGACGCCGCCGGTGGCATGGGCATAACTGGCGGTGTCGTTGCCGGTGCCGCCGTCGAGCAGGTCGTTGCCGGTACTGCTGTAGAGCAAGTCATCGCCGGCCCCGCCATGCAAGGTGTTGTTGCCCGCGCCAGTGCTGAGGATGTCATTGCCGTCGCCGGCGTTGAGCACGTTGTTGCCATTGCCGGCCAGCAGCACATCGTCGCCGCTCGTCCCCGTCAGGGTGTGGCCCGCCTGGTAGCTGATGCCCACCCCGGCGGAGTCGCTGCCGCCGTGGTTGTCACTGGCGGTGTAGCTGCCGTGATAATCGGGAGTATGGTCCTGGGCACCGGTGTAGTTGACGGTCAGGGTCAGCTGGTAATTTTCCGCGGCATTGGCGTTGCCATTGCCGGGGTTGGGGATGTTGGTGACGTGGATCTGATAGTTGCCATCCGCCGCCGCCGTGAACGAGGCGCCGTCATTGATCGCGATGAAGGGCCCGCCGTTAAGCGAATACTCCATGGCAATGCGACCGGCTGTGAGATTGTGATCCAGGGTCAGGGTTTCGCCTTGCTTGAGGCTGATGTTGAGCCGGTCTTCATCGTTGGCGTTGTTGTTCGACACCATTCCTAGCGCGCCGCTGACCACCAGTACCGCGGTCATGCTCGCGGTATTGGCGACGAAGGCACTGCGGTTGAGGCTGATCGATTGGGCGTTGTTGCCGGTGAAACTGGCGGTACCGGTGCTGCCGGTGAAGTCTGCGCCCCTGGCCGCCCAGCCTGTATTAAAACTGGTCGGCGCCGCGGAGAGCGGGTCGCCATTGGCGTCGCTGTCATTGCCCAGCACCAGTTCACCCGGAACCACGATATTGCCCGATAGTACGTTGGTAATGATGTTGTCTTCGACCGCCACGGGTGCGCTGTTGGGTTGGACCTTGATCACCAGGTTGGAGCCGGCCAGGTCACCATCGTTATCGCTGAGGGTGTAGCTGATCTTTTCGGTGATCAAGGTGCTGGTGGTGGTCTGGGAGGTGTAGCTGAACGCGCCGGTATCGAGATTCACCACGAGCATGCCGTCATGCCCGGTGGCGATGCTGACGGTGTTGGTCGCGGTGTTGAAGGAACCGTGGTTGGCTCCGCCGCTGACGGTCAGCGCACCCTGGCCACCATTGGCGTCGGGGTTGTAGCTGTAGGTCGTGCCGTCCACCACCAGGCTTTTGATAAATCCGCCATCGGCGCCGAACGAGCCGCCTTCACCAAACAGGCTGCCGGTAACCGGCACGCCTTGCACCGTGCCGGAAAGCACCGAGTTGAGCTGGTTCAGGTCAGTCACCACCACCGCGTTGGTGTTGGTGTGGGTGCTGCCGTCGTAGGCCAGCGGATCAAGATTGACGTTTCTGGCGCCGCTGCCCAGGCCGACGGCGTAATTCTTGATGCTGTTGGCGTCGAGGAAGGCCTTCCACGCGGCCTCGTCCGCCGGGCCGATGTCGCCTTTGGTCGGCTTGCCGTCGGAGAAAAAATAGCCAACGTTCTGGGCGCCGGTCAGTTGCCCCGGTGTTGTGAACGCGGTCTTGGCCATCTCCACGGCCGCATCGTAATTGGTGTCACCGTGCGCTTTCAGCGCGGCGATCAGTGTCTTGGCGGTCGCCACGTCCACCCACACGGCACTCTGGCCGGTGGCGCTGCCGCTGAAGGTCACGAGCTGGACTTTCACGTCGCCCATGTCGTCGTATTTGTCGAGCAAGGCGCTGATCGCCTGCTTGGCCAGATCCATTCGCGAGAGCCCCGGCACACCGGAATCGTCTTTCATGCTGCCGGACACGTCGAGCACGATCAGCAGGTTCGAATCGATCTCTACCGCCGTGACCGAACGCTCGGACGCGACAGCCTTGGGTACATCGTCGACGATGTTCACCACCAGGCTGCCGGTGGTGCTGTTGCCCAACGAGTCGGTGGCCTTGTAGGTGAAGCTTTCGGTCAATACGTTCGGGCCATTGTTGGCCTGCGGCGTGGTATTCGCCGGCGAGGTCAGCGTATAGGTGTAGGTGCCGTCGGCGTTGAGCAGCAATTGGCCGTGAGCACCATTGGCGTCGCCCACCAAGGCAAATGTCACGGCACCGGTTGCACCGCTGACCGAACCGACCAAGGTTCCGGTGGCGGTTTCGCCGGTGCTGCCCGGCTCGCTGCCGGTGGCGCTGCCGGGGGCCAGGTCCTGGCCGTCCTGTTTCAGGTCTAGGGCTTTTTCGTACACGGTGACGTCATGATCGGTTTCAGCCACCAGGCAGCTGTTGTGCACGTCGATGGTGATGGTCGTGGTGCTTTCATCCCCATCGGCGTCGCGCACGGTATAAGTGAATACATCGGTCGCACCCGGTGCACCCACAGAGTTCGGATTGCTGTGGTAGACCGCGTTGCCATTGGCATCCAGGGTCAGGTAGCCGTAGGTGCCATTGATCTGGCTGTTCAAACCGCCGTTGGCCGGGCTTGATGTATCGTTGCCGGAACGCACCCCGATCACCACGCCACCGTCGGCGCCGAGCACGTCATTGTCCAGCACGTTGCCGCTGACTGTTCCGCCCTCCACTACCGCAGCGGTATCACAATGCGCCTTGGGCACGTCGTCGACGATGTTGATCACGATAGTGCTGGTGACGCTGTTGCCGAGCGAATCGGTCGCCTGGTAGGTGAAGCTTTCGCTCAACACGTTCGGGCCGTCATTGGCGGCCGGGGTTGTCGAGGCAGGCGACGTCAGGGTGTAGGTGTACGAGCCGTCCGGGTTGAGTAACAGTTGCCCATGGGCACCAGTGGCATTGCCGATCAGGGCGAAAGTGACGGCGCCGACGGCACCGGTCACCGAGCCGACCAGGCTGCCGCTGGCGGTTTCGCTGCTGGCGTTCGGCGCACTGCCGGTGACAGTGCCGGGGGCCAGGTCCTGGCCATCCTGGTTCAGATCCAGGGCTTTCTCGTAGACGCGGATTTCCTGGTCAGGGGTTGCGGTCAGGCGGCTGTTATCGATGTCGATAGTGATGGTCGTGGTGCTCTCGTCGCCATCGGCGTCGCGCACGGTGTAGGTGAACACATCGGTGGCGCCCGGTGCGCTGACGGCGTTCGGGTTGCTGTGGTAAACCGCGTTGCCGTTGGCGTCCAGGGTCAGGTAGCCATAGCTGCCGTTGATCTGGCTGTTGAGGCCGCCTACGGCGGAGGTCGAGGTATCGCTGCCGGCGCGTACACCGATCACCGCGCCGCTGGCGGCAGGCCCGTCGGCACCGCCCTCGTCGTTGTTCAGCACGTTGCCGCTGACCGTCGCGCCCTCTTCCACCGAGGCGGAGTCGGCATGGGCCTTGGGCAAGTCATCGACGATGTTCACGTCCAGGTTACCGGTGGCCGTGGTGCCGTTGTCATCGGTGACCACCACGCTGAACTGCTCGCCCAGGCTATTGGCGCCGTTGGCATTTGGCTGCGCTTCGTTGTCGAGCAAGGTGTAGCTGTAGCTGACCACGCCCGTGGCGGCGTTGAAGCCGGTGACGGTCAAGGTATTGCCCAACGCGGTGGTGATCGATTGCGGGAAACCGGCGGCGACGCCACCGCTGACCACAGTGATACCGCCGACGCTCAGGGTTTGCACGCCGTCCAGCGCGGTCACGGTGAAAGTGCCGCTCTGGGTCAGCGCCGAGGCGTCCGGGTTGCTGCCGTCGCCGAGGTTTTTCTCCTGCACCGTCAGCTCGCCGCCTTCGGTGTCGAGGCCGTTGATGATCACCGGGTCGTCGTTGTTGTGCACTTGCAGCACCAGGTTGGCGGTGCTGGTGTCGCCGTCGGCGTCGGTCAGGGTGTAGGTGAAGGTTTCCGTGCCGTTGCCGCCGCCGTGCAACGCAACGAATTGCGGGTCGCTGGTATTCAGGGTGTAGGTGTACGTACCGTTGGGGTTGAGCACCAGCGTGCCGTAGGTACCGGTGAACGTGCCGCCGATGATCGGCCCGCTGTCGGGACCGGTGGGTATGCGATCAGCGCCCTGGTCATCGTTGGGCAATACGTTGCCAGTGAGGGTGACGAGGGTTTCCGATGCGCTGCTGGCGTGGCTGTCATCGATCGCCTGGGGTACGTCGTCGGTGATGTTGACGTCCAGGGTTCCGTTGGCCGTATCGCCGTCGGTATCGACGGCCACGACCGGGAATTGCTCGCTGATGGTGTTGGCACCACCGCCCGCCGGATGGGTTTCGTTGTCGGTCAGGGTATAGGTGTAGCTCACCACGCCCGTGGCCGGGTCATAGCCAGTGATGGTCAGCGTGTTGCCCAGCGCCGAGGTGACGGACTGCGGGAAACCTGAAGCCACGCCGCCAGCGATCACGCTGATACCGCCGATGCTCAGGCTGTTCAAGCCGTCGGGAGCGGAAATGCTGAAGGTGCCGCTTTGTACCAGCGCGCCAGGATTGCTGGCGGTACCGTCGGCGAGGTTGGCCTCATTGGTGCTCAGCTCGCCACCGTCCACGGTCACGCCATCAAGGGTGACAGGGTTGTCCGGCGTTTCAGGGATGACCGGCGGCACGGTTCCGTCGCCATCGTCGCCGTCGTTGCCGTCCGGATCAGCCGCCAGCTCCAGTTGTGGAAACTCGGGAATCCCGTTGAACCCGGCGGTTGGGAAGCCAATCAGCGGATCAACTTCCCCGGCCACTTCCTCCAGCAGCACAAAGCTGTGCCCACCGCCCACTCCGCCCGGGTTGCCGCCCTCGGCACCCGCCGCCGTGGCCTCGCCCGTCTGGGTCGGGTCGGCGCCGGCGGCGATGGCTTGCTGCAATTGCTGCACATCGGTCAGTTGCGCATTACTTGGCACTGGCGCTTCGGGGGTGTCGACAGGCGCTGCCTGGTTGGCGAGCAGCTGCGGAGTCAGGGTCAGGTCACTTTCTCGGCCCAAGGTCAATTCCCGGCCGTTCTGCAGTTGCACCGCTACCGCTCCCTCAGCGCCGGTGATCAGGTGCTCACCGGCGTACAACCGATCGCCTTCGATCAACGGGCGCCGCAGCCCACCGGCGGCCTCTGCGAAAACCTGCCCTACGACCTTGCTGACGGTACCGATGAGCGCTGCCATGTGCATTTCCTCCGTTGCCAACCGTAGTCGGCACCTGTGCTGGGTGAAGAAGCGAAACTAAGATTGGCCGGCAAATCTGGAAAATCTGCCAGCTTTCGCGAGTTCGGAAGGTACAGGATTTTTGCCAGAACGACAAAAAACCGTCACAGTAACCGCCCCGTTTTCCAATCTATTTGCCCTTCTTCAGAACGTTTCTAAATTTTGTCCGGAACTTTTTATTGGCGTCTGGAATCCGTCGGAGGCCGCAAAATCAAAGGCTTCCGCGTTGAACAATGTGCTGGTTTTTTTTCAAGCACATAAGTTTTTTTTGGAATAGTCTTTATGAGAAATTCTTCTTAGGTTTTTCCTAGGATGTTCTTAGCTGTGTTGTTACAAGGTTGAAACGGTTTTGATCTTTTAAACGTCAATATTCTGGCGACAACGAAACACAACAGACCTCAGGAGATGCATCCCATGCGCGTTCTTACCCCTCTCTGCAGCGCGGTTTTGCTGGCCATGGCCTGCTCTTCTCCCGCGCAGGCCATGTCCTTGACCGAAGCGATACAGAGCACCATCGCGACCCACCCGGAACTCGCGCAGCGGGTGGACAGCCGTTTGTCGGCCAATGAAGACGTCAAGGTCGCCCGGGGCGGTTTTTTCCCGTCGGTGGATTTGAACGCCGGCTACGGTCGAGGCTACAGCGACAACACCAACACCCGGGCGCTGGGCAACCATCACACCAATATCCTCACCTACACCCAGTCGGAGCTGCGCCTGCGCCAGATGATCTTTGACGGGTTCAACACCGCCAACGAAGTGGAACGCACCAAGGGTGTGGTCAACTCCCGCGCCTATTACGCCCAGGGCACCGCGCAGGACCTGGCCCTGCGTACCATCGAGGTCTACCTGGAAGTGCTCAAGCGTCGCGAGCTGGTGACCCTGGCCAAGAACAACCTGCAGGCGCACCTGCGCGTCAACGACCAGATCGGCCTGCGCACCGAGCGTGGGGTGGGCAGCACGGCCGACTCCGACCAGTCCAATGCCCGTCGGGCCCTGGCGGAAAACAACTACGACACCGCCCAGGTCGACCTGGCCGATGCCGAGGCGAACTTCTACAGCGTGGTCGGGCGCATGCCCGATGAGCTGGAAGCCCCGCCGTCGACCAAGGGCGAAATCCCGGTCGACCTGCGCGAAGCCCAGCAGAGCATGGTGGATAACAACCCGTACCTGAAATCGGCCCAGGCCGATATCCAGTCCGCCGAAAGCCAGTATGAAGTCGCGAAGTCGCCGTTCTACCCGCGCTTCGATGCGGAAGCGGCGGTGGGCGCCAACAACAACCTCGGCGGCGAAGAAGGCCACGACAACAACTGGCGGCTGGGCGTGGTGATGAACTACAACCTGTTGCGCGGCGGCAGCGACAAGGCCCGGCTGGCCTCCAACGCCCACCAGATCAACCAGGCCATGGACATCCGCAACAACGCCCTGCGCCAACTCAACGAAGACACGCGCCTGGCCTGGAACGCGATGCTCAACGCCCGCAAACAGACCCCGACGGCCCGTGAGTACGCCGACACCACCGCCCGCGTGCGTGCCGCTTATCAAGACCAGTTCGGCCTCGGCCAACGGACCCTGCTCGACTTGCTCGACAGCGAAAACGAGCTGTACAACGCCAACCGTCGCTACACCGAGGTGCGCTACACCGAGGAATACTCGATGTACCGCGTGCTGGCAAACATGGGCTTGTTGTTGAACAAACAGCGGATCGTCCTGCCGGCCGACGCCGTCGCCCAGACCGAAGTCAAGAACCAGGCACGGCTGCCGGAACTGAAGTAATCCATGGGAGCGATCGACATGACCCGCATGGAACCGGTAATCCCCGGCGCCGACCCGCGCCTGAACTTCGATGACCCGTTGCTGGACGGCTTGTTGATCCTCTGCAAACTCCATGGCGCGACGGTCAGCCGCGCCAGCCTCAGCGCCGGGTTGCCAATGGCGCACCAACGCTTGAGCCTGGACCTGCTGCCTCGCGCAGCGGCCCGGGCCGGTTTGCAGGCGCGGCTGCTGCGTCGCGACCTGGCGGACATTTCGGCGCTCAATCTGCCGGTGATGCTGATCCTGGCCGGCGGTCGCTGCGCGATATTGCGCCGCTGGGGTGACGACGGCCAGGCACTGATCCTGCCCAGCGAAGCCGATGGCGGCGAACAATGGGTCAGCCGCCAGGAGCTGGCCGCCGACTACAGCGGCCAGGCCTTGTTCGCTCGACCGCGCCACGAACTGGAAGATTTGCGCGCGCCGCTGGTGCCGCGAGTCGAGGCCTGGTTTCGTGACACCTTGAAACTGTCGCGCTGGCTGTACAGCGACGCGATCCTGGCGAGCTTCCTGATCAACCTGCTGGGATTGATGGTGCCGCTGTTTGTAATGCAGACCTACGACCGCGTGGTGCCGAACCAGGCCACGTCGACATTGTGGGTGCTGGCCGTCGGGCTGCTGATCGGCACCGGTTTCGAACTGGTGCTGCGGGTCGTGCGGGCTCATCTGCTCGACACTGCCGGCAAAAAAACCGACGTGATCCTCTCCGCCACACTGTTCGAACGCATCACCGGCATGGCGATGAAAGCCAAACCGGTGACCATCGGCGGCTTCGCCCAGAGCATCCATGACTTCCAGGGCCTGCGGGAATTTCTCACCGCCGTGACCCTGACCAGCCTGATCGACCTGCCCTTTGCCGTGCTGATGCTGGTGGTAATCGGCCTGCTTGGCGGCTGGCTGGTGGTAATCCCCATAGTGGCGTTCCCGATTACCGTGATTTTCGCGATGATCATCCAGGCGCGCCTGCGCGACACCGTGCAGAAAAGCCTGGCCCTCGGCGCCCAGCGCCAGGCCTTGCTGATCGAAACCCTCGGCGGCCTGGAAACCCTCAAGGCCTGCAGCGCCGAAAGCGAACGCCAGCATCAGTGGGAAAGCACTCATGGCGCCCTCACCCGCCTCGACAGCCACGCCCGCAACCTTTCGGCGCTGGCAACCAACGGCACGCTGTTCCTGCAACAATTGGCCGGCATGGCAACCATCGTTGCCGGCGTCTACAGCATCATTGCCGGCAACCTCAGCGTCGGCGCACTGGTGGCGACCTACATGCTCGGCAGCCGGGTCCTCGCGCCGCTGGGCCAGATCGCCGGGCTGATCACTCGCTACCAGCAAGCCCAGCTCACCATGCGCAGCACCGATGCCTTGATGGCCCTGCCCCAGGAGCGCGACGCCAGCCAGCGTCCGCTGGAGCGCACCCAATTGCAGGGCGCACTGGACGTCAGTGGCGTGACCTTCCACTACGACGGCCAGAGTACCCCGGCGTTGGCAAACGTCAGTTTCAACCTCAAACCTGGCGAGCGGGTCGGGATCATCGGCCGCAGCGGCTCGGGCAAAAGCACCCTGGCGCGCCTGGTGATGGGTTTTTATGCGCCGCAAGAAGGCCAGTTGCTGCTCGATGGCCTGGACCTGCGGCAACTGGACGTCGCCGACCTGCGTCAACAGATCGGCTACGTCGCCCACGACCTGCCGCTGCTGGCCGGAAGCCTGCGCGACAACCTGACCCTCGGCGCCCGCTACATCAGCGACAGCCGCATGCTGGAGGTGGCGGAACTGACCGGCGTGACCGAACTGGCGCGCCAGCATCCGCAAGGCTTCGATCGCCCGGTCGGCGAGCGCGGCCAGTTGCTGTCCGGAGGCCAGCGTCAAGCCGTGCTGCTGGCCCGAGCCCTGCTGCTCGACCCGCCGATCCTGTTGCTCGATGAACCCACCAGCGCCATGGACAACAGCAGCGAAGACACCTTGCGGCAAAAACTTCACACCCATGTGCAGGGCAAGACCGTGCTGCTGGTCACCCACCGTACCTCGATGCTGAGCCTGGTGGATCGCCTGGTAGTGCTGGAAAACGGACGGATCGTGGCGGACGGACCGAAGGACGCGGTGATCGATGCGCTGCGCAAGGGACGGGTAGGCGCAGCGGCGGTGTAGAAGCCGACACATAGCCTGTTTGGTCCGGGGATAAATGGTTAACACCGGTGGCGAGGGAGCTTGCTCCCGCTGGGCTGTGAAGCAGCCCCGAGGCCATTCACCTGGTTGTGTCAGGCAGACCGCGTCGGCAGGTTTTACGACGGCTTCGCCGCCGAGCGGGAGCAAGCTCCCTCGCCACAAAAAGCAGCACTGTGAATCTATTAATCAACGGGTACCGTCCATGCCAGCTCAAACACCTGATTCAGCCGCCCGAAGCTACTTCGGCAGTTTCAGCAAAAGCGCCGAAAGCGAGTTCATGCCGGAAACCGCCAGCGCGACGTTGCAAGACTCGCCCCGGCGTTCGCGCGTGACGGTGTGGCTGGCCGCCGGACTGATCGTCAGCGGGTTGGTCTGGGCCAAACTGGCCGTGCTGCAGGAAGTCACCACGGGCGAAGGCAAGGCGATTCCATCGAGCAAGGTCCAGGTGATCCAGAACCTGGAAGGCGGCATCGTCACCGAGATTTTCGTGCGCGAAGGCCAGATGGTGAACAAGGGCGAGACCCTGCTGCGCCTGGATGACACGCGGTTCCTGTCAAACAAGGGCGAGAGCGAGGCCGATCGTTATGCCCTCACGGCCCAGGTCGAACGCCTGTCGGCCGAGGCTGAAGGGCGGCCGTTTGCGCTGTCGGCCGAGGTGACCGCCAAGGCCCCACAAGTGGCCGCGGACGAACGTTCGTTGTATGAACAACGCCAGCGGCGCCTGGCCAGCGAGCAGCGCACCCTCACCGAACAGCTGCGGCAGAAAAGCCAGGAGCTTGCCGAGTTTCGCTCCAAACAAGGCCAGTTCAGCTCGGCCCTGGCCCTGCTGCAGGAAGAAATGAACATGTCGGCGCCGCTGGTGCGCACCGGTGCGGTTTCACCAGTGGAAATCCTCCGGCTCAAGCGCAGCGCGGTGGAGGTGCGCGGCTCACTCAACGCCACCACCCTGGCGATCCCTCGGGCCGAGTCGGCGATCAACGAGATCAAGAGCAAGATTGACGAATCGGAGCAGTCCTTCCGCTCCGACGCGGCCAAGGAGCTCAACGAGAAACGCACCGAACTGTCGAAAATCACCGCATCGAGCATCGCCATCGATGACCGGGTGACCCGCACCACCGTGGTCTCGCCGGTGCGTGGGGTGATCAAGCAGCTCAAGGTCAACACCATTGGCGGTGTGGTCCAGCCGGGCAGCGACATGGTCGAAATCGTGCCACTGGAGGACAACCTCCTGATCGAAGCGAAGGTCCGCCCGCAAGACGTGGCCTTTCTCCACCCGGGCCAGAAGGCGATGGTCAAGTTCAGCGCCTACGACTACACGATCTACGGCGGCCTGAGCGCCAAGCTCGAACTGATCGGCGCCGACACCATCACCGATGACAAGGGCAACAGTTTCTACCTGATCCAGGTGCGCACCGATAAAAACCATTTGGGCGGCGATGCCAAACCGTTGCTGATTATCCCGGGGATGGTGGCGACGGTGGACATCATCACCGGGGAGAAAAGCGTGCTGGATTACCTGCTCAAGCCGGTGCTGAAGGCGCGGACCGAGGCGATGCGTGAGCGGTAATCCGAATCTACGCCGATCCCGTGGGGGGGGGGGGGGGGCCCGCTGGGCTGCGCAGCAGCCC
>NZ_JBHFJB010000124.1:3248-4976 GCF_057334555.1 Pseudomonas sp. AGC41 | reverse complement strand
GCCCCAAGACCACTCACCTCGTTGTGTCAGGCAGACCGCGCCAGCAGGTTTTACGACGGCTGCGCCGCCGAGCGGGAGCAAGCTCCCTCGCCACAGGGGTCTCTATACCCCTCCATGGTTCTTCTGGTAAGTCTCCTCCCCCATCGCCGCGATCTGCCCCTCGATCAGCGCCTCGAACGGCCTCAGCAACGGCTCGAAACTCGTCGGTGCTTCGAGGGCTTGCAGTGCCTGGACAATCGCCTCCACCGTCGACAACGCGCCCGGCCCGGGCGCCTTGCGCAAGCGATAACGGGACACGCCGCCGTCGGCCAGGGTGACCCTCGGCAGCGCCGCCAGCAAGGGGTTCAGGTGCAGCAGCTTGCGCGCCTTGCGCCAGGTGCCGTCGGGGACGACCAATAGCAGCGAGTCATCGCTGGGACCGTAGGCTTGCATCGGCTGCGCATCGTCGGCGGGAAACAACAACCGCGCCTGATAACCCGGTTGACTGAGCAACCGCGGCAAATCCTCGAACACCTCGCCGACGATCAATTCACCGTTGTTCAAGCCCAATGCCGCCAACCGCGCCGTGTTCAAGGCATGGTTCACCTCGCTGGGATGCTGCAGCAGCAGAACGCGGGTGCGGCTGTCGAGACTGGGGATCAACGGGCACAGGCAATGGCTTTGCGGACGGTGGCAGCGTGGGCATTGAAGTCTGGACATGGTCAGGCCTGGTTCAGTTGAGCTTTGAGCAGATCACGGAAGGTCTGGATCAGCGGCTCGCGGCTGCGGCCACGGCGCACGATCATCGAAAACGGCGCCTGGTAGCCAAAGGTCGCCGGCAGCAGCACGCGCAGATCGCCCTTGTCGACCCAGGCCTGGGCGTAGTGCTCAGGCAGGTAACCGATGTAGGCGCCGGACAGCACCAGGATCAATTGCGCTTCCATGCTCTCTACCGTCGCCGCGCTGTGCTTGAAGCCGTGGCGCGCCAGTTCGGCCTGGCTCCAGTAACCGCGCCCGACCATACGCTGCTGGGTAATGAGTTGCTCGGGGATGCGCCGTTCGTTGAACAGCGGGTGCCGGTTGCTGCAATACAACCAGTGCTGCTCGCGGTACAGCGGCATGTAGACCAGCCCGCTCATGCGCGTGGAAAACGCGCCGATGGCCAGGTCCAGGCGATTGTCCTGCACGCCGAGTTGCAACTCGTAGGGGCTCATGACCGACAGGTGCAAGTGCACCGCCGGGTGCTCCTGGCTGTAGGCGCCGATAGCTTCGGCGAACGGCAACGCCTTGTCGCTGACCGTCGAGTCGATCACGCCCAGGTTCAGCGTACCGCGCAACTCACCCTTGAGCGCCGCGGCGTATTGCTCGAAGCCTTCGAGCTCGCCCAGCAGGCGCAGGGTTTCCTGATGGAACAACTCGCCCTTGCTGGTCAGGCTGAACCCGCCCCGCCCACGATGACAAAGCACCAGGCCCAGGGCCGATTCGAGTTGGCTCATGTAGGTGCTGATCGCCGACGTGGAAAGGTTGAGCTCGTGCTGGGCGTTGGCAAACCCCTGGTGCCGGACCACGCTGACGAAAATGCGCAGCAGTTTCAGGTCGGGTAGAGCGTTGGCCATTGGGGTCTCCGAATTACTCAGGGCTTGGTAGCGCTCTTGTGGCGAGGGAGCTTGCTCCCGCTCGGCGGCGCAGCCGTCGCAAAAACCTGTCGACGCGATCAATCTGATGCACCGAGGTGAATGGCTTTGGGGC
>NZ_JBHFJB010000124.1:1244-3212 GCF_057334555.1 Pseudomonas sp. AGC41 | reverse complement strand
GCCACAGGGGCATCATCTGCCCAGGGGATGCGCTGATTGGAAGTCTATCGCCCTGCCCACCATTAGTTTAGAAAAATCTGAACTAAGTATTTGCCGCCAGCGATTCTTCACGGCTCGGGCTTTTCGCAGAATCGGCCGCTGATAAATAAAACAAACGATGAGGCCCTACCCGTGGACAAGATTCTTCACCAACCACTGGGCGGCAATGAAATGCCGCGCTTCGGCGGCATCGCCACCATGATGCGACTTCCCCACGTGCCCACCGCTGCCGGCCTGGACGCTGCCTTTGTCGGCGTGCCACTGGATATCGGCACCTCCCTGCGCGCCGGTACCCGTTTCGGGCCGCGCGAGATCCGCGCCGAATCCGTGATGATCCGCCCATACAACATGGCCACCGGTGCCGCGCCGTTCGACTCGCTGTCGGTGGCGGACATTGGCGATGTGGCGATCAACACCTTCAACCTGCTCGACGCGGTGCGGATCATCGAAGAGTCGTACCACAAGATCCTCGAACACAACGTCATCCCCCTGACCCTGGGCGGCGACCACACCATCACCCTGCCGATCCTGCGGGCGATCCACAAAAAACACGGCAAGGTCGGTCTCGTGCACATCGACGCCCACGCTGATGTGAACGATCACATGTTCGGCGAGAAAATCGCCCACGGCACCACCTTCCGCCGCGCCGTCGAAGAGGGCCTGCTCGACTGCGATCGCGTGGTGCAGATCGGCCTGCGCGCCCAGGGTTATACCGCCGAGGATTTCAACTGGAGCCGCAACCAGGGCTTCCGTGTGGTCCAGGCCGAAGAGTGCTGGCACAAATCCCTGGCTCCGCTGATGGCCGAAGTGCGCGAGAAAGTCGGCGGCGGCCCGGTGTACCTGAGCTTCGACATCGACGGCATCGACCCGGCCTGGGCGCCAGGCACCGGCACCCCGGAAATCGGCGGCCTGACCACCATCCAGGCGATCGAGATCGTGCGTGGCTGCCAGGGCCTCGACCTGGTCGGTTGCGATCTGGTAGAAGTTTCTCCGCCGTACGACACCACCGGCAACACCTCGCTGCTGGGCGCCAACCTGCTGTACGAGATGCTTTGCGTACTGCCCGGCGTGGTCCATCGCTGAGGCGCCGCCATGAGCCATCGAGATCAGGTTCTCAAGGCCGCCGCCGAGCTGGTATCGGCCTTCGCCCGCAATGACCGCGAGGCTTACTTCGGCGCATTCAGCGCCGATGCGAGCTTCGTGTTCTACACCCTCGAACAGCCGCTGCTGTCACGCGAGGCCTACCTGGCCTTGTGGGACCGCTGGCGCGCCGAGGATGGCTTCGAGGTGCTGCGTTGCACCTCGAGCAACGCCTTCGTCAGCCTGCAAGGGGACGTGGCGATTTTCATCCATGACGTGGCCACCGAGCTGCGCATGCAAGGGGAGCTGCACTCTAGCCAGGAGCGCGAAACCATCGTGTTTCGCCAAAAACAACAAGGCCTATGGCTGGCCTGTCATGAACATTTGTCCGCAATGCCGGAAGGGCTGCCACCCCCTTAGCCAAACAGGCGACGTTCACAGCCGATGAACGCGCCTCGATGATCGGAGCAGATCATGAATAACAATAACGATAAAAGCCTTACGCACATTGAAACCAACGGGGTCGAACAGATCCCCGACCACGAACGAAGCGCCGGCCCGGGCGATCTGTTTCGCCTGATCTTCGGCGGCGCCAACACCTTTGCCACCGCCGTACTCGGCAGTTTTCCAGTGCTGTTCGGCCTGTCCTTCCAGGCCGGGGTCTGGGCGATCGTGCTGGGGGTATTGGTTGGTTCGATCATCCTCGCGCCGATGGGCCTGTTCGGCCCGCTCAACGGCACCAACAACGCCGTGTCCTCGGGCGCGCATTTCGGCGTCCATGGGCGAATCGTCGGCTCGTTCCTGTCGCTGCTGACCGCCATCGCGTTCTTCTCGCTGTCGGTGTGGAGT
>NZ_JBHFJB010000124.1:0-1224 GCF_057334555.1 Pseudomonas sp. AGC41 | reverse complement strand
GTGGAGTTCGGGCGACGCGCTGATCGGCGGCGCCAAGCGACTGGTCGGCGTACCGGAAACCGACCTGAGCCTGGGCCTGGCCTACGGCCTGTTTGCCCTGCTGGTATTAACGGTGTGCATCTACGGCTTTCGTTTCATGTTGTGGGTCAACCGCATCGCCGTGTGGGCCGCCAGCCTGTTGTTCCTGCTGGGCATCTTCGCCTTCGCGCCGAGCTTCGACAGCCAGTTCGCCGGCACGGTCAGCCTCGGCCAGCCGGGCTTCTACGCCGCCTTCATCGGCGCGGCGCTGGTGGCCATGAGCAACCCGATTTCCTTCGGCGCGTTCCTCGGCGACTGGTCGCGCTACATCCCGCGCAACACGCCCAAGCCGCGCATCATGCTGGCGGTCATCGCCGCGCAATTGGCGACGCTGATCCCGTTCCTGTTCGGCCTTGCCACTGCGACCATCGTCGCGATCAAGGCGCCGGACTACATCGCCGCCAATAACTACGTGGGCGGCCTGCTGGCGGTCTCGCCGGGCTGGTTCTTTCTGCCGGTGTGCCTGATCGCGGTCATCGGCGGCATGTCCACCGGCACCACCTCGCTGTACGGCACCGGGCTGGACATGTCCAGCGTGTTCCCTCGGCTACTGTCGCGGGTCAAGGCGACGCTGCTGATCGGCGTGCTGTCGATCGCCTTCATCTTCATCGGGCGCTTCGCCGCGAACCTGGTGCAGAGCGTCTCGACCTTCGCCGTGCTGATCATCACCTGCACCACTCCCTGGATGGTGATCATGATCATCGGCCTGCTGGTGCGCCGTGGCTTCTACTGCCCGGACGACCTGCAAGTGTTCACCCGAGGCGAAACCGGCGGGCGCTACTGGTTCAGCCATGGCTGGAACTGGCGCGGCCTGGGCGCTTGGATTCCCAGCGCGCTGGTGGGGCTGTGCTTCGTCAACCTGCCGGGACAGTTCGTCGGGCCGTTGGGCGAACTGGCAGGTGGCATCGACATAAGCCTGCCGGTCACCCTGGGCCTGGCGTCGGTGGTGTACCTGCTGTTGCTCGGGCTGTTTCCGGAGCCAGCGGCGGTGTATGGGCCGCAGGATCCGCGAAGCGCTGATCCGCTTAACCCGTCAGAACTGCGACAGGCCGCCTGACTGACCAATTCCCGTGGCGAGGGAGCTTGCTCCCGCTGGGTTGCGCAGCGACCCCAGGTTTCTGACTTGAAATGCGGCGACTGCTGCGC
>NZ_JBHFJB010000123.1:0-1434 GCF_057334555.1 Pseudomonas sp. AGC41 | reverse complement strand
GTCCCACTGCGCGGCGTGTTCGTCGCGCGCGGCGTTCAGGTCCCCGTGCTCGTCGTAGTCGTAGCCGGCCAGTTGGCGATGGGGCTGGCCTTCATGCATCAGCCACAGGGCATTGATGCGGCCGTGTTCGTCGAGTTGGGTCTGAATGTGCTGGTGCTGAGTGTCATCCTGATAGGTGAGCAGATCTGAAAGTACGGCTCGGCCCGCATGTTGGTGTTCGTAATGCAGGGCGATGCGGGCACCGCCACGCAAGGTCATGCCGCTGAGCAGATATCGATCACCTTGCTTTTGAAACGTCTCCTGGCTGTCGTGGCCGCGTACGACCACCAACGTGTTGGGCGTGGTGCGAACCAGCAGCACCCCTTCGATCGGGTCGTAGTGGTGCTTGCTGATCTGGGGGTCAGGGTAACGCTGGCTGCGCCCGTCATAGCCGTGGTAGCTCAGGCCGTTCTCATCTTGATCAATGCGAATCGAGAACGGCGTGATCCAGCGTGCGCCAAGGCTTCCCTGATCAAATGCAGCAAGGCTGGAACGGTAGGTTCGCGTCCACTCGATGGGGAAGGGACCGGGTAAGGAGAAATCGGTATGTTCGAGCGTTTCACTGCCGGTGGCGAAGCTGATGCTGTGGCGAGTGCCTACAGGGACGCTAGGTCTACAGTTCTTACAACGATTTGGATCATTGGTGGTTCTGCGTTGAGTTGACTGACTGACCAGTGGGCCTTGGCCTTGAGTCGCTTGAGCTCGATTGTTCTGGTGACTGGAGGCATTGGCCGTTTGAGCGCCGCGGCGCTTGCGAGTGGCCAATGCGCTGACCAGTTCCATAATCAGGTTGCCGATACTGCCGATTTTTTTCGGATCCGCTAGCCCCTGAACTTTCTGTGCTACCGCCAGACCGATTCTGTCGGCGGCACTGGCGACGGTGAGCATTTTCTGGCAAACGGCTTTGGACAACAGCCTGTCATCGACCACGAACTGGGCGGCTATGCCCACCACCGGGCCGAAGAAAAAAGAGCCGATCTTGGCTTTGTTGGCCAGCGCCTGCTGGCCTTGCTCACTGGCAATGCTTCTGAGCATGCGGGCGAAAGCGGCGCAGGCTTTTCTGATTTCTGCGGCGATTTTTGTGAGCAGTTCGCTGAGACGCGCTTGGATGGCGTTGGCAAAATCCTCCAGGGCGCCGCGAGTTTTGTCGTTAAGGTTCTCTTCCAATGCACTGAGCATGGCCGTCGAAATGGCGGGTAGACCATTGCGCCTGACCGCTGAAAGCGTGGTGCGCACCGCCAGCCGTGCCGGGCCGACACCGGGAAAGGAGATCAGGCCGACGACGTTGACGCCAAAGCTGACCCAGGTCAGGAAGTCATTCTGGTCACCGTCGATCAGGGTGAGCAGGTCGCCGATGGCATCAATGGCGGCGAAAACGGTGCCGACACCCGGAAT
>NZ_JBHFJB010000122.1:0-1501 GCF_057334555.1 Pseudomonas sp. AGC41 | reverse complement strand
GCTGCGTAGCGGCCCCGAGTTTCTGGCGGTTGCTGCGCAACCGAACGGGAGCAAGCTACCTCGCCACAGCTGGAATAAGGGCGCTCTCATCACCACGGCGTTCGAGTGGACTAAACCATCGCCAACCGCTGCTTGCCCTGTGGCTGCGGGAACACCAGGTCCAACGCCGCCAGATCCTGGGGCTCCAGCTGTAGATTCGCTGCTTCGGCGTTCAGGCGCACGTGTTCAGCTTGCACAGCCTTGGGGATGGCGATGACGTTGTCCTGGCGCAGCAGCCAGGCGAGGGCGATCTGTGCCGGCGTCGCGCGGTGGCGTTCGGCGATTTGTTGCAGGGTGTGGTCCTTGAGCAAATGCCCGCCCTGGCCGACCGGACAATAGACCATGACCGGCATGCGCTGTTGCTGGCTCCAGGGCAGCAGGTCGAATTCGATGCCGCGTTCTTGCAGGTTGTACAACACTTGATTGGTCGCACAGGCCGGCGAGGCCAGCTCCTCCAGATCGTCGACGTCAAAGTTCGACACGCCCCAGCGGCCGATCTTGCCTTCTTCGCGCAGGTGCTCAAACGCTTCGACGGTTTCCTCCAGTGGGTACTGGCCGCGCCAGTGCAGCAAATAGAGGTCGATATAATCGGTGTCGAGTCGCCGCAAGCTGCGCTCGCAGGCCAACGGAATGCCTTTGCGGCTGGCATTGTGCGGGTAGACCTTGCTCACCAGGAATACCTGGTCGCGTAGCCCGGTGATCGCTTCGCCAACGACCTGCTCGGCGCCGCCCTCGGCGTACATTTCGGCGGTGTCGATCAGGCTCATGCCCAGTTCGATGCCCAGGCGCAGGGCGGCTACTTCTTTCTTGTGATGGGACGGTTCCTCACCCATCCGCCAGGTGCCCTGGCCGATTACCGGTACGGATACACCGGCCAATTCCACAGTTCTCATGCACATCTCCTGTCGTGCTGGTCGATACAGCGTGTGGCAGCAGGATAGACCAGGCGTTCCAACCTTGATCGTTCCCGCGCAAAAGGTGGGAACGATCGGTTGGTGGCAGGATTACTCGGCCGAGAACTTCAGCACCATGGTCTGGGTGTAGGTCTGGCCCGGATCAAGTCGGGTGGAAGGGAAGGACGGCTGGTTTGGCGAATCGGGATAATGCTGGGTTTCCAGGGTAAACGCGCTCCAGTGCGGGTAGACCTTGCCTTGCTTGCCCTTGATCGTGCCGTCGAGGAAGTTGCTGGTGTAGAACTGCACGCCCGGCTCGCTGGTGTAGAGCTGCAGGCGCCGTCCGGACTGCGGATCCTGGACCTCGGCGGCGAGTTTGCTCACGTCGCCCTTGGCGTCGAGTACCCAGTTGAAATCGAAGCCGCCTTGTTTCGGTTCGGCAAATTTCAGCTGTGGATGATCAGCCTTGATATGCGTGCCAATGGGCGTGGGCTTGGTGAAGTCCATCGGGGTGCCGGTTACTGGCGCCAGCTCGCCGGTGGGGATCAGCTTGGCGGTCACTGGTGTGT
>NZ_JBHFJB010000121.1:0-1650 GCF_057334555.1 Pseudomonas sp. AGC41 | reverse complement strand
AAGACGGCGGCACAGCCAACATCCCTGCCAACTCGCGAGCAAGCTCGCTCCCACCTTGGACTGCGGATAGACGCAGGTCCTCTGAACACCTTGGCCTCTGTGGGAGCGAGCCTGCTCGCGAAGACGGCCGGACAGCCAACATCCATGCCGGCTGAGCAACCTTCCCACTTTGAGCCATCAGACCATCAGGGAATAGACCAGCGCCGTAATCGCCACCAACCCCACCAGCACCACAAAAACGTTGGACGCCTGGCCACGATAACGGGCCATCGCCGGGACTTTGCGGATGGCGTACATCGGCATCAGGAACAGGATCGCCGCGATGACCGGGCCGCCCAGGGTTTCGATCATGCCGAGAATGCTCGGGTTGAGCGTGGCGACAATCCAGCACACCACCAGCATGAACGCGGCGGTCAGCCGATCGAGAGTCTTGGGCGCCGGGCGGCGACCGCTCTTGACGACCAGACCCTTGAGGCCTTCGCTGGCGCCGATGTAATGCCCCAGGAATGACTTGGAAATCGCCACGAAGGCAATCAGCGGTGCCGCGAAGGCGATGGTCGGGTTGCTGAAATGATTGGCCAGGTACGACAGGATCGACAGGTTCTGCGCCTTGGCCTCGGCCAGTTGCGCCGGAGACAGGGTCAGCACGCAGCTGAACACGAAGAACAGCACCATCACCACCATCAGCACATGGGCACGCGACAGGATCTGCGCACTGCGTTCCTCGGCGTTGGCACCGTAGCGACGCTTCTGGTCCACCGCGAATGCCGAGATGATCGGCGAATGGTTGAACGAGAACACCATCACCGGGATCGCCAGCCACAGGGTGTGCAGCAATGCTGGAGGTTCAGGCACTGTGGAAGCGGTGGTGAGGATGCCGCCGTTCCAGTGCGGGATCAGGAACACCGCGAGGAACAGCAGCGCGACGATGAACGGGTAGACCATCAGGCTCATGGCCTTGATGATCGCTTGCTCGCCGCAGCGCACCACTGTCAGCAGGCCGAGGATCAGCACCAGCGACAACACGGCCCGAGGTGGCGGCTGGATGTGCAACTGATGCTCCAGGAAACTGCCCACCGTATTGGTCAACGCCACGCTATAAATCAGCAGAATCGGAAAGATCGCAAAAAAGTACAGAAGCGTGATCAACGCGCCGGCCTTGATGCCGAAATGCTCTTCCACTACCTCAGTGATGTCTGCGCCGTCGCGGCCAGACAACACGAAGCGGGCCAGCCCACGGTGAGCGTAGAAGGTCATGGGAAACGCCAGCAAGGCCAGGATCAGCAGCGGCCAGAAACCACCGAGGCCGGCATTGATCGGCAGGAACAGCGTGCCGGCACCGATCGCGGTGCCAAACAGGCCCAGCATCCAGGTCGTGTCATGGCGGCTCCATTCGCCGAGGGTGGCTGGGGCTGTCGTTTCAAAGCGCTCTTCAACGCTGTTGGCCTGATCATTCATCCGGTCGGATCTCCGCATTCCGGTCATATGCACCCGGCCGGGACGAGTCGGAAAAACCCGACAGGCAGCGCCCGTGGCCGAAACAGGGCCGCGATTGTCCGGGATTCATGAACAGAAGCAAAGACTTAGCTGAGGAGTGGTTATCCGGAGCAGTTCATCGATGGAGAAATTGCCCCCCACATTCCCTGTGGG
>NZ_JBHFJB010000120.1:4993-12380 GCF_057334555.1 Pseudomonas sp. AGC41 | reverse complement strand
GAAAATGTTGAATTTACTGGCCCCTTCGCGAGCAGGCTCGCTCCCACAGGGGTTCTGCCCATAGGGGTTCTGTATGTGCCATGGAAACTGCGGCTGTCGAATGCCGGCATAGCCGCCGATCAATAATCCCAGGAACCCGCCACCCAACGAAACGCGTCCCCGTCTACCGCCACGCGGCCCACGGAAGGGAACGACAGGTGGGTCGCGACGAACCATTCGCCGCTCGCGGCGGCCTCTTGCAGCAAGCGTACGCGAACGCGCACGGCTTCTTCCGGGTCGTGCTCGAAGCCGTTTTGCCAGTCGGGATGGTCGAAGGCCACCGGAAACAAGGCATCGCCGGCAAACGTCAGCTTTTCGTTGCCCGATTTGACGTAAACCACGCTGTGCCCCGGGGTATGGCCACCAGTGCGCTTGACCACGACGCCTGGCGCGACTTCATGCTCCTGTTCAAAGGTCTGCAGTCTGTCGCGGTAGACATCCATGAATTGCCGGGCGGTTGCCCGCAGCACGTCCGGCACTGGCGCGGGCATGTCGGTGCGGGTGAAATCCGGCGCCGCCCAGAACGCGACTTCGGTCGCGCAGACGTGGATCCGTACGTCGGGACTCAAGCGGTTCTTCACGTCCTCGACGAGCAGCCCGCCAATGTGGTCCATGTGCATGTGGGTGATCACCACATCGGTGATGGACGACAGCTCGATCCCGGCAGCCTCCAAGCGCCGGGGGAACTGCCCGGCACGCGGGAAGCCGGGAAACTGCCCGCCCAGTCCCGCGTCGACCAGCAACGTCTGCTCGCCGCTGCGCACCACCAGCACGTTCAGCGCCCAATCGAACGCATCCGGCCCCAGGTACATGTCCCTGAACCAGGCGGCACGGGCGGCCGGGTCGGCATTGGTCGACATGGTCGAGGTCGGCAGCGGCAGCACGCCATCGCTGACCACCAGCACATCGATGTCGCCAACCTTGAGCGCATAGCGCGAAGGCACCAGCTCCTCGGTGGCTGTCTGACTCAGCTTTGACTGGTCTTTCTGGGCAGTGTGTTGCAGAACCGTGGTCATCTTCGCTCTCCTGTTCTCGAATGAGGGGATCGCGCTGTTCAATACGAAACAGCTGATCACCTGGAGAACGAGTGTGCATCGCGGCGCGGCGCGCTCGATACCATACGGGGGTATGGCCGGCACACATCTTGGCGTGGGCGTTTCAAACGAAAGGACGGTGGATTTGCAAGATTGGGCAATCATCGGACCGGATCGTGCAAGCTTTCCCCGCCGATGCTTTCTATAGTAATCGGTGCCAAACCATCTGGAGCTGGTCCGACTATGAGCGCCCTCAATATCAATGGCCGTGAACACACGGTCGACGTAGATCCCGGCACCCCGATTCTCTGGGCCCTGCGCGACACGCTGGGCATGACCGGCACCAAGTTCGGCTGCGGCGCAGCCTTGTGTGGCGCCTGTACCGTTCATCTGGATGGCCAGGCCATTCGCTCCTGCGTGACGCCCGTTGCCGCCGCGGTTGGCAAGAAAATCACCACCATCGAAGCGGCCACCGACGGCAGCGACCCGGTGGGCAGTGCCGTGCACGACGCCTGGGTCAAACATGACGTGGCGCAATGCGGTTACTGCCAGAGCGGCCAAATCATGAGCGCCACGGCGTTCCTCAAGGCACAGCCCAAGGGCAAGCAACCCACGCCAGCCGAGATCGACTCGGCCATGGCCGGCAATATCTGCCGCTGCGGCACCTACGCCCGTATTCGCGCCGCGGTGGGCGATGCCGCCAAGACCCTCGCCTGACAGGAGCTCGCCATGCTGAACGAGATTTTTCCCAACGAGCTTCCGCGCGCCTTGCAGCACCTGCTTGAACGCGACGCCAGCGACGGCCCCGCCACCCTGCCCCGGCGCAGCTTTCTCAAGATCGTCGGTATCGGCGGCCTGGCCTTGGGCGCGTTTCCTCAGCTGGCCTTGGGGCAACAGGCCAACGGCGGCGACGGCGCGCTCAAGCCGACTCAACAACCTTCGGCCTTCGTACAGATCGCGCCGAATGGCGAAGTCACCGTAACGATCAATCGCCTGGAGTTCGGCCAGGGTGTCCAGACCGGCCTGCCGATGATCCTCGCCGAGGAGCTCGACGCCGACTGGAGCCTGGTGCGCACGCGCAACGGCAGCAACGACTCGGCCTACATGGACCCGGCGTTTGGCATTCACCTCACCGGTGGCTCCAATTCGATCAAGAACAGCTACACCCAATACCGCGAACTGGGCGCCCGCGCCCGCGCCATGCTGCTCACCGCTGCCGCCGCGCGCTGGAACGTCGATGTGGCGAGCCTGACCACGCAAAACGGCACGGTGCTTGGCCCCGGCGGCCGCAAGGCCAGTTACGGCGAGCTCGCCGAAGCAGCCATGGCGTTGCCCGTTCCGGAGAAGGTCACGCTCAAGGATCCCAAGGATTTTCGCCTCATCGGCCAGGCCACCACCCGCCTCGATGCCAAGGCCAAGAGCAGCGGCCAGCAGGATTTCGGCATTGACGTGCAACTGCCGGGGCAACTGACCGCCGTGGTCGCCCGGCCACCGGTGTTCGGTGCCCGGATCGCGTCCTTGGACGACAGCGCCGCACGGGCGACCAAAGGCGTGAAAGCCGTATTGCGCGTGCCGCTGGACGGCGGCGCCGAAGGCGTTGCCGTGGTCACCGACGGTTACTGGCCGGCGAAGCTGGGGCGCGATGCGCTGAAAGTCGAGTGGGACGTGGCCAAAGTCGAAAAAGTCGACACGGAAAAACAGCTCGCTCAGTACCGGGAACTGGCCGGCAAGCCCGGCCTGGTCCACTTTGATGCCGACATGAAACCACTCGCCACGGCGCCGCATCAGCTGGAGGCCGAGTTCATTTTCCCTTATCTGGCCCACGCGCCCATGGAGCCGCTGAACTGCACCGTCCAGTTGTCCGAGGGCCGCGCCCAGTTGTGGGTCGGCACGCAATTCCCCGGCGGCGATGGCGCGGCGGCGGCGAAGGTGCTGGGTCTCAAGCCCGAGCAAGTCCAGGTCAATGTACAGACGGCGGGCGGCGGCTTCGGCCGGCGTGGCGTGCCCAGTAATGATTTCGTCGTGCAGGCTTGTGAAGTGGCCAAGGCCGCTCGCGCTGCCGGCATCGATGCGCCGGTGCGCACGCTGTGGAGTCGAGAAGATGACATCAAGGGTGGCTACTACCGCCCGATGCACCTGCACCGCGCGCGCATCGGTTTTGACGACAGCGGCAAGGTCCTGGCCTGGGACCACGCCCTAGTCGGGCAATCCATCCTCACCGGCACGCTGTTCGGCGGGCAGATGAAAAACGGCATCGACCCCACCGCGACCGAAGGCATGCGCGATCCCTACCCGCTGCCGATGCGCTTGTCCGTGCATCATCCCAAGCTCAACGTGCCGGTGCTGTGGTGGCGCAGCGTGGGTTCCACCCATACCGCCTTTGTGATGGAGACCTTGATCGACGACATCGCCCGCGCGACGAAACAGGACCCGGTGGCGTATCGCATGAAACTGTTCGGCGATCAGAGCCCACGGCATCGCGCGGCGCTGCAACTGGCGGTGGACAAGAGCGAGTATGGCAAGCGTCAACTGCCCGCCGGCCAGGCCTGGGGCGTGGCGGTCCACGAGTCGTTCAGTTCGGTGGTGGCTTATGTGGTGGAGGCCTCGGTGCAGGATGGGCGTGCGGTGCTGCACAACGTGACCGCCGGGGTCCATTGCAACCTGGTGGTCAATCCGCGCAGCGTCGAAGCCCAGGTCCAAGGCGCGGCGCTGATGGGCCTGTCGATGTGCCTGCCGGGCGGTGCCGTCACGTTGAAAGACGGCGTCGTGCAACAGAGCAACTTCGCCGACTTCAGCGTGCCGCGCATCACCGACATGCCGCAGATCGCCGTGCACATCGTCCCCAGCGCCGAACCGCCGACCGGTATGGGCGAACCCGGCCTGCCCGCCCTCGCCCCGGCGTTTGCCAATGCGATTGCCAGCCTGACGGGCAAACCGCTGCGGCAGTTGCCGTTCAACCTGGCTTGATAGGCCTGCAACATCTGTGGCGAGGGCGCTTGCTCCCTCGCCACGGTTAGCGGTGATCGGCGATCAATTATCCTGGTCGCAGCCCTGGGCCAGAGCGCTGTAGTCCAGCGCCCGGATCGTGCCGGTGGAGTCCAGGTAGGTCATGCGTGACTCGACGACGCCGCAGCCCGAGCCCGCGCCTTGCTTGACCGACAGCACCTTGGCGATGTCCAGATGGTCGCCGTACATGTAGGTGTGCGGCTTGACGCTGTCCTGGGCATTGGCGTTCAGGGCGCCGAGGCTGAGGACGGCAAACAGTGAAGCGAGGCTGAGGTTCTTCAGGTTCATGGCGATATCTCCGGCGTTTGAGTGAGGTCCTGAGACGGCTTGTGCTGTCTCGATGGGGCTCATTTGACGCCGGCGAGGTATCTCGGGTGTGTCAGCAACGGGCTTAAGGGAATCAGTTCGTATCGACAGCGGGGCTGGATACACAGCGATACATTTGTATCGATGCTATTTTCGCTCAAGCGGTCGGTCGGTCCCATGAAACGCCTGCCCCAGCGCCGCCAGCCGCTCCGCCAAAGGCGGCAGGCATTGGCTGCTGCGGGTCAGCACGCCGATGTTGTCGGCGTTGCGCTCGGCCACGGCGTGTACCGTTTGCAAGCGCTCATTGATACCCATCGACGCCGCGGACTGTTGCTGGGTCGTGCTGGCGATCAGATCGTTGAAATGGTTGATCACGGCGATGTCTTCGACGACGGCATGCAACAGTTGCGAGGCCTGCTGGCTAGCGGACACGCAACGCTCGACCCCTTCACGGCTGTCTTGCATGGCGATCGCAGCCTGACGGCTGCCCTGTTGCAGCTTGGCGATGATCTGCTGGATTTCCGTGGTGGAGGTCGAGGTCCGTTGAGACAGCGTCCGGACCTCGTCGGCCACCACGGCGAACCCTCGCCCCTGCTCGCCGGCCCGGGCCGCCTCGATGGCCGCATTGAGGGCCAGCAGGTTGGTCTGTTCGGCGATGCTGTTGATCACGTCCAGCACCTGGCCGATCTGCTGCGCCTGCTCGGCCAGCAGTTGCACGGTTTCATTGGTCAGGTTGATCCGCCCCGCCAGTTCGAGAATTTCTTCCCGGGTCTGGTCAACCGTGGTGCGCCCCCGGTTGACTTGCTCGTTGGCCTGCCCGGCGCGCTGCAGGGTCTGGCCAACATGGCCGGTAATACTCTCCATGGCCTGCATCAGCTGGCCGATCGCGCCGCTCATCTGCGCCACTTCGTCCAATTGGTGCCGGGCACCGTTTTCCAGGGTCTGGCCAACCTGGGACAGGTCCTGGCCGAGGTCCGACAGGTCACGGGTGTCGCGCACCACACCGTCCACCAGGTTGGTCACTTGCAAGAGGAAATGGTCGAAACGCTCGCCGGATGAGACTTTCACGCCCTGGCTGCGTTGTGTGTCGGTGTCACGACTCAACTGCGCGGCGGCGGCCAGCACCTTGTCGAGCACGTCTTGGTTGTCCGTTGCATCGGCCAGGCTCTGGTTCGCCAGGTAGATCAGAATCACGCTTTCGACGACGACATAAAAGGCATGCACAAAGATCATCGTCCACCCGCCGTGGGCATCCATCACGAACACCGGGTAGCCCTGATGCTGGAGCCAATGAAACCCGACGTGGTGAACGGCGATGGTACCGGCGGCCACGACGATCGGCAGCCAGTCGCGATAGAACGTCAATACCGCCAGCAGCACGAAGATGCCGAAGTGGAACTCGATCACGCCTCGGGTCTGGTTGATGTGCAGCGCGGCCATGACCATCAGCGCCATGGCGATGATGCAGCGCATCGCGCGGGTACCGCCGATGCCCCGGTAGAGCAGCGTAGCCAGCAGGCACGTTGGTGCGCCGATCAGCAGCGCCTGAGTGAAGGTCGAATGAAGAAATGCCAGGCCCAGCGAATACAGGAGCGTGAGCCAGAGCAGCCCGAGCATGATGCGATCGGCTTTACGGTAGTGATCGTTAAAGCGCAGGGGCGATTTCATCGGGGCTGTCCTTGTCATGAACGGGTGCCGTCGTCGACGTGTCGACGTCTCGGGACGAAACTGTAGCGCATTGAAACAAATTAATGGCAATTAGCTACCAATCTTTTGGTCCAGCCTCTTTGCTTTATGATGGCCAGATTCTGTATCCCTGACTGATGGAACCCCCATGACTTTCGATTTCGACCAGGTGTTCGAACGCCAAGGCACCGGCAGCACCAAATGGAGCCGTTACCCGGCCGAGGTATTGCCGATGTGGGTGGCCGACATGGATTTTGCCGCCCCGCCGATGGTGATCGATGCGCTGCACAAGCGCCTGGAGCATCCGATGCTGGGCTACAGCGTGGCCCAGGACAGCCTGCGCGCCGCCATCGTCGCCGATCTATGGAGCAAATACAGCTGGCGCGTCGAGGCCCAGCAGATCCTGTTCCTGCCGGGGGTCGAGCCGGGCTTCAACATGGCTTTGCATGCGCTGGTCGAGCCGCAGCAGAACGTTGTGGTGCAGGTGCCCAACTACCCCCCGCTGCGTCATGCGCCGGGCAACTGGAACCTGAACAAGGTGGAGCTGCCCTTCACCCCGCTCGACGGAGAGTTCCATACGCCCCTGGCCGCGTTGCGCGACGCCTTGCAGGGCGGCGGCGCGCTGCTGCTGAGCAATCCACACAACCCGCTGGGCAAAGTGTTCGGGCGCAACGAACTCAAGGCCGTGGCGGACATCTGTATCGAGCAGGACGCCTGGATCATTTCCGACGAGATCCATGCCGAACTGTGCTTCGATGGCCGCGTGCACATCCCCACCGCCAGCCTCGGTGCGGAGATTGCCGAGCGCACCATCACGCTGATGTCGGCCAGCAAGGCCTACAACATCGCAGGGCTGAAAACCTCCTTTGCGATCATCCAGAACGCCAGGCTGCGCGAGCGGGTCAACAGCGCCAGGGCCGGCATGGTCGACAGCGTCAATGCCCTGGGCCTGGAGGCGACTCGTGCCGCCTACAGCGAAGCGGGTCCGTGGCTGGAGGCATTAAAGGCCTACCTGCAAGCCAACCGGGATTGCCTGGTCGACGCAGTGAAGAACCGCCTGCCAGGCGTGACCATGACCGTGCCCCAGGGGACCTACCTGGCGTGGCTGGATTGCTCCGGACTGGGGCTGGACGATCCACAAGCGTTTTTCCTGAAGGAAGCCAGGGTCGGCTTGAGCGCCGGAATGGATTTTGGCGATGACGCCGGGCAATTCGTGCGGTTGAACTTCGGTTGCCCGAGGGCCTTGCTGGAGGAAGGTCTTGCGCGGATGGAGCGGAGCCTGAAGGCCAGAGGCTGATCTGCTCCCACCTGTGGCG
>NZ_JBHFJB010000120.1:0-4955 GCF_057334555.1 Pseudomonas sp. AGC41 | reverse complement strand
CCCCCCCCCCCCCCCCCCACAACAGCGGATCACCTCGACAGCGGGTCACCTCGACAGCGGATCACCTCAAGAGCGGGTCACCACAGGAGCAGATCACCTCAAGACCGGCGTCAGTCATGCATATCCGGCGTATGCACAAAGCACAACTTGTTGCCCTCCGGATCCCGGCAATAAGCCCCGAAGTAATCCTTTGAATATTGCGGCCTCGGCCCCGGCGCTCCTTCATCGAAACCGCCCATGGCGAGGGCCATCTCCCAGGCCGCGCGCACGGTTTGCGGCGAGTCGGCGGCGAAGCTCACTTGCATGCCGTTGCCCCAGGTCGCGGGAAGGCCATTGATCGGCACCTGGACGAACACCTGCGGCCAATGCCTGCCGGGCTGATGCCAGCCTTCCCCGGGCGGGCCCGAGTCGTCTTCGCTGTCCATGCGCACCAACCCCAGGCAACCGAGGACGGCGTCATAAAAAGCGACCATTTTCGGTAGATCCCGCGCACCAATCTGAATGTGACTGAACATGCCCTTCTCCTTATGAAACCTTGTTGTCATTGGAGAGCATGACCGTGTCCACGTTCAGCCGAACATGAGCACGGTCGACAAAACGCTCGCTCATCGACCGATGGGAAAATCCGACCGAACTCTGCCTGAAACCCCACAGTCCACCCTCCATCGCAACCACCTGCCATGGAGAACGACAATGGCCGATTACCCAACCCCACCCTTCCCCAAACAAAGCCAACCCGTCCCCGGCAGCCAGCAGAAGATGGACCCGTATCCGGACTGCGGTGAACAAAGCTACAAGGGTTCCGGTCGCCTGGCGAACAAGATTGCCCTGATCACCGGCGCCGACAGCGGCATCGGGCGCGCGGTAGCCATCGCCTTCGCCCGCGAGGGCGCTGACGTGGCCATTTCCTACCTGAACGAGCACGAGGACGCCAAGGAGACCGCGCGCTGGGTCGAACAGGCCGGTCGGCAATGCTTGCTGCTGCCGGGCGACCTGGCGGACAAGGCCCAGTGCGGCAAGATCGTCGATGAAACCGTGGCGCGTTTCGGCCGCATCGACGTTCTTGTCAACAATGCCGCGTTCCAGATGACTCACGAAACCCTGGAAGAGATTCCGGATGAAGAATGGGTACGCACGTTCGATATCAACATCACCGCAATGTTCAGGATCTGCCAGGCTGCGGTGCCGCACATGAAGGCTGGCGGATCGATCATCAACACTACCTCGGTCAACTCGGACATGCCCAAGCCGACGTTGCTGGCCTATGCCACGACCAAAGGCGCCATCGCCAATTTCACCGGTGGCCTGGCGCAGATGCTTGGGCCAAAGGGCATCCGGGTGAACAGCGTCGCGCCAGGGCCGATCTGGACCCCGCTGATCGTGGCGACCATGCCCGAGGAGGAAGTGCAGAACTTCGGTTCGCAGACACCACTGGGCCGCCCCGGCCAGCCCGTGGAGGTAGCACCGATCTTCGTGCTGCTGGCCTCGGATGAGTCGAGCTATATTTCCGGCTCGCGGTATGCGGTGACCGGGGGCAAGCCGATCCTTTAAGGTTAGTCGCAACCCTGCGGACCTGTGGATCCCATGCTCTGGATCCCGGGTCCCGGGTCCCGGGTCCCGGGGCTCCGGCTCCGGGCTCTGGGCTCTGAGTTCCGGGCTCTGTGCTTTTGACTCTGTGGCGAGGGAGCTTGCTCCCGCTGGGCTGCGAAGCGGCCCTGAAATCTTGCGGTCGCTACGCAACCGAGCGGGAGCAAGCTCTCATCAAACAAAATCCATCCCCTTGTTCTCCAAAGCTTTTTTAAGCCGCGATCACTCGAACACCCAGCTTTGTAGCCTTACGCTGTAAGGCTCTAAGCTGACGATCACGGCTTTTGGCCTCGTACTCTTCCATATCCTGCGCCACGTAAGGCTGGCCTTTGGTCAGCATGGCGTAGATCAGGCGGGCCAGTTGGTGAGCCGTAGCCTTGATGGCGCAGGCCGTATCCATACGAGCCAATCGGGCGCGGTGACTGGCACCGATAAAGCTTTTATCGTTGCGGGCGCTAGAGGCCGCCTGCTTCAACGCTTGTGCCGCCCGGTTAAATACCTTGGGGACATGACCGGGCAAGGGTTTTCCTCCCGATATTCGGGTTGAGGGCGCCAACCCCATCCAAGAGCTGAAATGTTGCTCAGTCGGAAACCGCGACAAATCAGGTCCGACTTCGCTCGCCAGAACCAAGGCGGATTCGATTCCGATAGTGGGAATCGCGGTCAGATCCACGCCCATGATTCTCACAAGTGCCTGGTGCAAGTTGGCTTGTTCATCTGCCGAACGATGCGGGCTGCGCAGTGGCTTGGCGGGTTGCGTGGGCTCATGGTTCAGTACTGGGAGTCGATTGAGTGCCTGGGTGATGGCCTGATCACATTCGGCAATCTGCTTCTCAAGAAAATCATGAGCAGCCACTTCCTGAGCCAAGGCATGCAAATGCTCGACTCGCCAGTTACCGTGCAGACTGCGGGCGATGGTTTGGTAATCGGCCTTGATACGGCCGTCTCGGAAGTTGGCTAAAACTTGAGGGTCACGCTCGCCATCGATGATGGCCTTGATGATTTTCATCCCTGTCACACCAGCGATGTTGCTGATGACATTGGCTAACTGAATGTTCATCTGCGTCAGGGCTTTTTGCATGCGGTTGATGGTCTTGGCTTGATCACGAACCTTCATGGCCCGCTGGCGAACCAGCGAACGCATCGAGCAAATATCATCAGCGGGCCGGAACGCTCCTCTGAGTAAGCCATGGGTCATGAGCTGCCAGATCCATTGGCAATCCAGGACATCGGATTTACGCCCGCTTATCTGGCGTGTAGCACGGGAGTTAACTAGATACACCTCAAAGCCCCTCGAATCGAGAAGCTCGAACAGCGGTATCCAATAGACACCGGTGGCTTCCATCGCCACGACTTTGATTTTCAGCGATTCCAGCCATTCGGCCAGCTTCACCAAATCCTCAGTAAAGGCCGGAAAACAACGAACCGGCTTGTCGCTTTGATCGGGATTGACGCCGACCCAGTGCTCGCGGCTGCCAATATCGATACCGGCACAATGAGGGTGAACGACTTCAAATCGTTTCTGCTGCTTCTTGCGCGCCATGACAATTCCTCGCAGGATTGAACGGCGCGCGGGGCACACGGTGTCGAACGGATTCACTCTCTCATACGTGGTCACAGCTTGCTGTGCCTACAACGACTCCACGCCGATACCGTGCCGGCCACTCTCCCTCGCGGGTGCGCACACACCAGTGATAGCTACGGCCTCTGTCCCCGCGCGCACCCAATATTAAGCCGAACACTTGTTTGCTGCGCGACAGCGCAGCGTCGGCGACGCGGCGGGGACTCCCTCGCCACGGAGAACCTCGAAGGCGTCGTTACCCTCGCCCAAACCGCTCCCGGTACACCGAGGGCGCCAGCCCCACCACGTTGCGAAACGCTACCCGGAAACTTTCCACCGACCGATAGCCACACAGTTGGGCGATGTTGTCGGTGTTGTCTTGCGTGCTTTCCAGCAATTCCCGGGCCCGTGCCAGGCGCTCATGTTGCAGCCAGGCCTTGGGCGACACACCGCAAGCCTGGGTGAAGCGGCGCAAGAAGGTCCGTTCGCTCATGGCGGCGTGACTGGCCAGATCGCGCACTCCCAGCGGCTCGTGGAGACGTTCCCGGGCCCATTGCATGACGCCGGACAAATCGCTGCGCGGCGTGCGGCTGACTGGCGAGGGGATGAACTGCGCCTGGCCACCGGTGCGTTGGGTCGGCATGACCAGTCGACGCGCCACGGCATTGGCGACCTGGGCGCCGAAATCCCGCGCCACCAGGTGCAGGCACGCATCGATGCCGGCCGCGCTGCCAGCCGAGGTGATGATCTGGCCTGAATCGACATAAAGTACATCGGGATCGACTTCGATGGTCGGGTAGCTGTGGGCCAGTTCGTCGGTGTAGCGCCAATGCGTGGTGGCGCCCAAGCCGTCGAGCAGCCCGGTGGCCGCCAGGACAAAAGCCCCCGAGCAGATCGACAACAGACGGGCGCCACGGGCATGGGCTCGTCGCAAGGCCTGGAGCAGGGCATCGGAGGGCGGTTCGCTGCGACTGCGCCAGCCCGGCACGATAATGGTTCGCGCGCTGTCGAGCAGCTCCATGCCGCCATCGGCCAATACCTGGAAGCCGCCCATGGCGCGCATCGGGCCGTCGTCGACAGCGACGATGCGGTGTTCATACCAGGGAAAATCAAACTCGGGCCGTGCCAGCCCGAATATCTCGACGGCAACGCCGAATTCGAACGTGCACAGCCCGTCGTAGGCGAGAATCGCGACGAGGCCAGGGGTAGGCTGCATTTGGCGGAAAATTCCCACAGAGTGTCTTGTACGCCACTGTAGCGGTTGGCGGCGGGTGGATAAAGTCTCTCCAAGCCCTATCCGTCCCTGGAGTAAACCCGATGACCAGCCCTGTTCGCGAAGTGTCTGCCGCGCCGTCCGACATTGCCCTGCAGCATTTCAGCCGGCGTCTGATGTTCGAAACCGATTGTTCCGACGTACGTGCCAGCCAGGACGCCGGTGAGATCGATTTTGTCCTCGTCGATGTGCGCGGGCCGCAGGCCTATGCACGCGGGCACGTGCCCGGGGCGATCAACCTGCCGACCCGCACGCTGACCGCCGAGGCGCTTGCGGCCTATCCCCAGACCACCCTGTTCGTGGTCTATTGCGCGGGGCCGCATTGCAACGGCGCCAACAAGGCCGCGGTGCGCCTGGCGACCCTGGGGTACCCGGTCAAGGAAATGATCGGTGGCGTCATGGGCTGGCTCGACGAAGGTTTTCGCCTGACCGGTTCCGTGGAGCGCGTGGCGGAGCAGGCGGTCAGCTGCGATTGTTGAAGTAGGGTGCGACGCCCGTGTGGCGAGGGGGCGAGCTCCCTTGCCACACGGGCTG
>NZ_JBHFJB010000119.1:8719-12441 GCF_057334555.1 Pseudomonas sp. AGC41 | reverse complement strand
CTCCCACAGAGGGCAAGATGTTCGGGGATCTGCGTCCATCCGCAGTCCAAGGTGGGAGCGAGCTTGCTCGCGATAGCGGTCTGTCAGCTCGCATCTGAATCCTAGGCATAAAAAAACGCCGCCCCTCGCAAGAAGGGCGGCGTTTTTTGTGCTGCGTTTTAAGCTTTACGCTTGAACGACCGGGATATTGGCGTTCGCAGCCGCTTCACGGAACTCGGCGATCTGATCGAAGCTCAGGTAGCGGTATACGTCCGCTGCCATGCTGTCGATCTTGCCGGCGTATTCCATGTACTCCTCGACGGTCGGCAGGCGACCCAGGATGGACGCCACGGATGCCAACTCAGCCGAAGCCAGGTAGACATTCGCGCCGTCACCCAGACGGTTCGGGAAGTTACGGGTCGAAGTCGACACCACGGTGGCGTTCGGCTCGACGCGTGCCTGGTTACCCATGCACAGCGAGCAGCCTGGCATTTCCATCCGTGCACCGGCCTTGCCGTAGATGCCGTAGTAGCCTTCTTCGGTCAGTTGGTGAGCGTCCATCTTGGTCGGCGGCGACAGCCACAGACGGGTTGGCAGCTGACCTTTGACCTGGTCCAGCAGTTTACCGGCGGCGCGGAAGTGACCGATGTTGGTCATGCACGAACCGATGAACACTTCGTCGATCTTCTCGCCAGCAACGCTGGACAGCAGACGGGCGTCGTCCGGATCGTTCGGCGCGCAGAGCACAGGCTCGCTGATGTCGGCCAGGTCGATTTCGATGACCTCGGCGTATTCGGCGTCGGCGTCGGCTTCCATCAGTTGCGGGTCGGCGATCCAGGCTTCCATCGCTTGGGCGCGACGTTCCAGGGTACGTGCATCGCCGTAGCCTTCGCCGATCATCCAGCGCAGCAGGGTGATGTTGGACTGCAGGTACTCGGTGATCGACTCTTTCGACAGCTTGATGGTGCAACCGGCAGCCGAACGTTCGGCCGAGGCGTCGGACAGTTCGAACGCCTGTTCCAGAGTCAAGCCTTCCAGACCTTCGATTTCCAGGATGCGGCCGGAGAAGGCGTTTTTCTTGCCCTTCTTCTCGACAGTCAGCAGACCGTTCTGGATAGCGAAGTACGGAATGGCATGGACCAGGTCACGCAGGGTGATGCCAGGTTTCATCTTGCCTTTGAAGCGCACGAGGATCGATTCCGGCATGTCCAGCGGCATCACGCCGGTGGCAGCGGCGAACGCGACCAGGCCGGAACCGGCCGGGAACGAGATGCCCATCGGGAAGCGGGTGTGCGAGTCGCCACCGGTACCCACGGTGTCTGGCAGCAGCATGCGGTTCAGCCACGAGTGGATGATGCCGTCGCCCGGACGCAGGGAAACGCCGCCGCGGGTCATGATGAAGTCAGGCAGGGTGTGGTGGGTGGTGACGTCGATCGGCTTCGGATAGGCCGCGGTGTGGCAGAAGGACTGCATCACCAGGTCAGCCGAGAAGCCCAGGCACGCCAGGTCTTTCAGTTCGTCACGGGTCATTGGACCGGTGGTGTCCTGGGAACCCACGGTGGTCATTTTCGGTTCGCAGTAGGTGCCAGGGCGCACGCCTTGGCCTTCGGCGAGGCCGCAAGCCTTGCCGACCATCTTCTGCGCCAGGGTGAAACCCTTGGTGCTTTCGGCTGGCGCTTCAGGCTTCTTGAACAGGTCGAACGGTGGCAGGCCCAGCTCGGCGCGAGCCTTCTCGGTCAGGCCACGGCCGATGATCAGCGGAATACGGCCGCCAGCGCGGACTTCGTCCAACAGCACCGGAGTCTTCATTTCAAAAGTGGTGATGACTTCGTCGGTACCGTGCTTGCAGACCTTGCCGGCGTGCGGGTACAGGTCGATCACGTCGCCCATGTTCATGTTCGACACGTCGAACTCGATGGGCAGTGCGCCGGCATCTTCCATGGTGTTGTAGAAGATCGGGGCAATCTTGCTGCCGAAGCAGAAACCACCAGCGCGCTTGTTCGGCACGTACGGGATGTCGTCGCCGAAGAACCACAGCACCGAGTTGGTCGCCGATTTACGCGAGGAACCGGTACCGACCACGTCGCCGACGTAGGCGATCGGGAAGCCCTGGCCGCGCATTTCTTCGATCTGCTTCATCGGGCCGGTCTTGCCTTGCTCGTCCGGAACGATGCCGTCACGGGCCATTTTCAGCATGGCCAGGGCGTGCAGCGGGATGTCCGGGCGCGACCAGGCGTCGGGGGCAGGGGACAGGTCGTCGGTGTTGGTTTCGCCGGTGACCTTGAACACGCGCAGGCTGATCTTGTCGGCCAGCACCGGGCGCTTCTTGAACCACTCACCGTCAGCCCAGGATTGCAATACGGCCTTGGCATGAACGTTACCGTTCTTGGCTTTTTCAGCCACGTCGTGGAACGCATCGAACATCAGCAGGGTGTGCTTGAGTTCTTCGGCGGCGACTGGCGCCAGCTCGGCGTCGTCCAGCAGCTCGACCAGGGTCACGATGTTGTAGCCGCCCTGCATGGTGCCGAGCAGTTCGACGGCGCGCTTCTTGTCCAGCAGAGGGGATTGGGCCTGGCCCTTGGCCAGGGCGGACAGGAAGCCGGCCTTGACGTAGGCGGCTTCGTCGACGCCTGGCGGAACGCGATTGGTGATCAGGTCAACGAGGAAAGCTTCTTCGCCCGCCGGAGGATTTTTCAGCAGCTCGATCAGGCCTGCAGTTTGTTCGGCGTTAAGCGGCTGGGGAACGATACCCAGGGCTGCACGCTCTTCGATATGTTTGCGGTAGGCTTCAAGCACAGTTATTACCCTCATCAGTGGTCCCAAATGGGTGTCCGGGACGCTCATCCAGAAACTCACGGCACTCATGCGCGTCAGGGGGCTTTTTGGGCCTCCACGCCAGAGTTGCCGGAGTTCCTCACAGAAGCTGCTTTCAAAGTTTTACGCCTGCAGAACGGGAGCTGATGAGGGTTGGCGTTGGGCTTTCCCCGCTGGAAAGACCCTTCGCCAACACCGCTCTGAAGGAACGACTGTGCTCGTGACGCTTTGAAAACAGCTTCTAACGGACATTGGCGCCTTAAAAGGCTGGCTGATTCTACGGGAAAAAAATATTAAAGGTAAGTTGGGCTTCCAGGTTTGAGGGGTGATCAATCTTAGACAAAGGGCTAACATGCCCGCCTGTCCTGTTTTTGCGTGTGCGTTACCTTATGCCCAACCATCTCATCAAGACCCCCTGCGTCGGCCTCTGCTCCACTGTCTACGGTGACCTGGTCTGCCGTGGCTGCAAGCGGTTCCACCATGAAGTGATTCACTGGAACGGCTACAACGAGGAAGAAAAACGTGCGGTGTGGTTGCGGCTCGAGCAATTGCTGGTGCAGGTGATGGTGGCCAAGCTGGAGGTTTTCGACCCGGCTTTGCTGCGCCAGCAACTGGAAGCGCGCAAGATCCGCTTCGTGCCGCATCAGTCCGAATATTGCTGGGCCTACCAGTTGATCGCCCGTGGAGCGCGGGTGATCAACAATCTGGAAGCGTACGGCATGGTGCTGCTACCGGAGTTCCGCGATTGGGAGCTGCCGGATCTGCGCGATGCCATTGATCGGGAATTTTTCCTCCTGTCCGAAGCGCATTACCAACGCTACATCGCGCCGGGGTTTCTCAAGGATGCGATCGGCGGCTGACAGGCTCTCATGTGTGGCAAGGGCGCTTTTAGTTTCTGGACCAGGTAGCTTTTGTGGGGGGGGGGGGGG
>NZ_JBHFJB010000119.1:2112-8699 GCF_057334555.1 Pseudomonas sp. AGC41 | reverse complement strand
GAAGCGACCCTCGCCCTTGATCCTGAATAGTTTCTGAATCTGGAAGCTCCAGGCGCCTGCTGCGCAGCCGAGCGGGAGCAAGCTCCCTCGCCACAAGAGCTTGTCGCCAGCCTTTTTATTCCTTCGCCGCCAGCTCTACCAGATGATCCTCGACCTCCTGCGGCTTGAGCACCAGCACATCGCTTTCCAGGGTGTCGAGCACGGCTTCGGCGGTGTTGCCGATCAGCACCCCTGACAAACCCGAGCGGGCCACGGTGCCGATCACGGTGACGGCGGCCTGGAGCTTGTGAGCCATGAACGGAATCAGCACGTCTGCCGGGCCTTCCTGGATATGCAGGTGCTCGTCGTCAATGTCGAATTCGGCCTGGAACGCCCGGCATTGCTCACGGTAGCGGGCTTCGATGGTTTCCTTGAGCTGGAAGGTCGGGTCGGCGGACGAGAGCATCGGCGACGGGTGGGCGCTGATGACATGCAGGTGCGCCTTGGCCAGCAGCGCGATGTCATAGCCATGGTCGATAATCGTCGAGTGCAGGTGGCGGTGCTCGCCATCGGCATTGCCCACGTCGACGGCGGCCAGGATCACCCGGTCTTTCCAGGATCCCGATGTCTTGACCAGCAGCACCGGGGTCGGGCAATGGCGCAGCAGTTTCCAGTCGGCCGGGGTCAGCAGGGCTTTTTTCAAGGGGCTGTCGGGGAAGTGCTGCTTGATGACCAAGCCACAGCCTTCGGCCTGCTGCACGTCGATGATGGTCTCGTAGAGACTTTCGTTCCAGGCCTGCTCGGTGGTCACGCTGTAGCCGTCGGCCGCCAGTGCGGCCTTCAGGACGCTGAGCATCCCGGCATGGTCATGGTGTTTGTCGCAGACCAGCAAGTGCAAATGGGCCTGGGTCACGCCGGCGATCAGTTTGGCGCGCTTGAGTGCCAGGCTTTCCGAATGTTCGGGTTCGATGACCACGAGGATGCTGCGAATGGCTTGCATGATCGGCGTCTCCAGCAATAAAAGGGCACGGCGTTGCTCAACTATAGTTGCTCTGGATGCCCCGTCGACTTGATGCATATCAACGGTGGTGGCTGGTGGTCTGGAGGCAGCCCGGTATAATCGGCGCCCTTCGCTCGACCACCTTTGCCCGTGAGCACCATGATCCTTCCCGAAATCCATGAATTCCTCGGCTGCCGCACCCCCGACGCCTGGGTCCAGGCGGCGCTGGCTGACCAGGAAACGTTGCTGATCGACCACAAGAACTGTGAGTTCAAGGCCGCCAGCACTGCCTTGAGCCTGATCGCCAAATATCACGCCCATGTCGACCTGATCAATATGATGTCGCGCCTGGCCCGGGAAGAGCTGGTGCATCACGAGCAGGTCATGCGCCTGATGAAAAAACGCAAGGTCGCCCTGCGTCAGCTCTCCGCCGGGCGCTACGCTTCGGGCCTGCGTAAAGTGGTGCGCAGCCACGAACCGGTGAAACTGGTGGATACCCTGGTGGTCGGCGCTTTTATCGAAGCTCGCAGTTGCGAGCGTTTCGAGGCCTTGGTGCCGCATCTGGACGAGGAGCTGGGCAAGTTCTATTTCGGCCTGCTGAAAAGCGAGGCTCGGCATTTTCAGGGTTACCTGAAACTGGCCTACCAGTATGGCGACGCCAAGGATATTGCCCAAGTCATTGAGAGGGTCCGCGAGGCGGAGCGCGAGTTGATCGAATCAACGGACGTGGAGTTTCGGTTCCATAGTGGTGTGCCGGCCTGATGGCGATGCTGCGCTGACGCCTTCGCGAGCAGGCTCGCTCCCACAGGTTTTGTGCTGAACATGGATCTCAGGGCAGCCTGAATCCTTTGTGGGAGCGAGCCTGCTCGCGAAGAGGCTCCGAGCAGCGACCCAGTGTCAAATGGTCAAACCCAGGCGTTCATGCCACTGGGCAATCGATTCTTCGGGATACACGTCGAACTGCTGGTCGCCCGAGCGTGCCTCGACCTCTACCCATGGCGCCTTGGAACCCAGCATCAGATGGGTGCGTTCAGGGGGCACCGGCAGCGGCGTATCAATGGCTGAGGCGAACGGATGGATCAATTCCGGCCATTCAGGGCTGAACAACCATAATCCCGAGCCGCACAGCGCGCAGAAATGCCGCTCGGCACTGCTGCGGTGGGCGCGTTTGTCGCCCTCGTCCTTGAGCCGCGCATGGTAGATCGAGATGTGCTTGCGACCCTGCACCTTCAGGCTCGTGGCGTCTCCCCCAAGGTTGATCGCATAACCGCCGCCGCCCTGGGTCTTGCGGCAGATCGAGCAGTAACAGCGCTGATAGGGGTAGGGATGGGCGCAATCCAGGCTGAATGACACGGCGCCGCAGTGGCAGGATCCTTCGAGCTGCATGGGAGACCTCCAGTGGGATTGGAAATGACTCAGTACAGCCTAGACGGCCCATACCTTGACCGTTGAATTGGCTGTGAGCATGCAGCCACCTTCGCGAGCAGGCTCGCTCCCACAGGTTCTGTTGTAGATGCAGAGTCTGCAGGCGACCTGAATCCTTGTGGGAGCGAGCCTGCTCGCGAAAGCGTCCCTGCAAGCCAACATCACTTGGGCACCCGCCACAGATACCACGCCGCCACCGTCCGATAAGGGCTCCAGGTCCGGCCGATTTCGCTCATCTGCCTGGAACTCGGCGGAGTTTCCAACCCCTTGAGCCGCCGATATCCCTCGCGAACCCCAAAATCATCCGCCGGCAGGATATCCAGCCGTTCCAGGCTATAGATCAGAAGCATCTCCACGGTCCAGCGTCCGACGCCGCGCAGGGTGACCAGGCGTTCAATCAGCGTTTCATCGTCCATGGCCAGCGCCGTGGAGTAGTCCGGCACGATCCCGTCCAGCGTGGCCTGGGCGATACCCTGGAGAGTGGCGATCTTGCTGGCTGAAAATCCACAACCGCGCAATTGCGCGACATCAGTTGCCAATATCTGCTCAGGCCCCGGAAACGTCCCCGATGGGTACAGTCCGAGCAGCCGGCCGAGAATGGCGTCCCCGGCCTTGGCGTGCAGTTGCTGATAAGCAATCGCCCGCATCAGCGCCTCATACGGATCGCGGGCCGGTTTGGGTTGCAGCAGACAAGGACCGATCGACTCGACATGGCGTCGCCAGTCTTCGTCCAGGCCTGCCAGGAAAATGCTTGCTTGCTGATAAGGTGCCGCCATCAGTCAAAACGCCAAAGGTAACGAAACCTGCACCGCGGCTCGCTCCAGCCGTAACAGAAACGCCTTGCGCGGCTGGCCGCCGCCATAGCCGGTCAACGATCCATCCGCCCCAATCACCCGGTGACAAGGGATGACGATGGCCAGACGGTTCTGCCCATTGGCCAGGCCCACGGCGCGGCTGGCGCCAGGGCTGCCCAGTGCGTTGGCGACGGCGCCGTAGCTGCGGGTTTCGCCGTAGGGGATTTTCTGCAGCTCGGCCCAGACCCTGGCCGCGAAGGCGTTGCCAGGCATGTGCAACGGGACGTTGAAAACCGTGAGCTTGCCGGCGAAATAGTCGGCCAGTTCGCTTTCGATCTGTTGCAGATGCGCGTTGTGTCCCGGCGCAACCGTATAGCCGTAGCGTTGCTGCAGTTCCTCCAGCTCCTTGGTCAAGACCGGGCGATCGAGAAACTCCAACAGTACCAGGCCGCGACGTTCGGCCATGGCCAGCATCGGCCCCAATGGCGTGGTCAGGCGGGTAAAGAGCAAGGGTTCGCTGAGCCCGGCGCGGCCCGGTGTGATATGGAAGGATTTGACGAAGGCATCACGAAATCCGCTCAGAGACTCGTAGCCGGAGTCGAACGCCGCGTTATCGATCGAGGCGCCTTCCTTGATCCCGCCCAGGGCGATGCCCAGGCGCCGGGTGCGCAGGTAGGCGTGGAAGGTCATGCCGAAATACTGCTTGAACCAGCGGCGTAATTTCAGCGGTTCGATGCCTTGTTCCAGCAGCAGGGCGTCGGTCCAGCGCAGGTCTGGCTCGGCGTCGACGGTTTTGAGCAAGGCCTGGATCCAGTCCGGGGCAATGGCGGCGGCATCCAGCGGCTTGCAACGCAGGCAGGCCCGATAGCCGGCGGACATCGCCTCGTCGGCGTGGGCAAAGAACTCGACGTTCTCCGGCTTCGGCTTGCGCGCCGTGCAGCTGGGACGACAGAAAATACCGGTGGTCTTGACCGCGGTGAAAAACACCCCCTCGTAGGTGGTGTCTCGTTCGAGCATGGCGCGGACCATTTCGGCGTGGGGCGGGAGGAGCGAGTCTTGTCGGTTCATGGGTGGAGCATAGAACCGTGGCCGAAAGCCCTCCACCGAAAAATCGACAGCGAATTGGCTGATATCAATATTTCCAGAACACCGGCGTGAACAGCACCAGCACCGTCAGGATTTCCAGCCGTCCCAGCAGCATGCCGATGGTCAGCAGCCATTTTGCCGCATCCGGCAAGGTCGAGAAGTTGCCGGCCGGGCCGATGATGTTGCCCAGGCCCGGACCCACGTTGCAGACGGCGGTGGCCGCGCCGGTCAAGGCGGTCGTCCAGTCCAGGCCGATCAGCGCCAGACCCAGGGCGATGGCGCCGATCGTGATGGTGAAGAAGAACGAGAACGTCAGCAACGAGCGAACGATTTCCTCGTCGATGGGATGGTTGTTGTATTTCTTCTGGATCACCGCCCGGGGATGGATCAGCTGCTTCAAGCTGCCCATCAGCAATACCTTGGCGACTTGAAAGCGAAAGATTTTCAGGCCCCCGGCCGTTGATCCCGAACAGCCGCCGACGAACGTCAGGTAAAAGAACAGCAACAGGGCAAAACTTCCCCACAACGTGTAGTCACCCAGGGCCACGCCAGTGGTTGTGACCACGGACGTAACGTTGACCGCCACGATGCGGACCGCGTCCCACCACGCGTGGTCGCTGTTAAGGCTCAGCCAGGTGCCGACCACGAGCCAGGTGACCACCAGAAATCCAATGAAGCCCCTGACTTGCTGGTCCTTGAGCAGGGCGCGCCGGTGGCCGCGCAATGTCGCTACATACAACGTGAAGGGCAGCGATCCTGCCATCATGACGACCACTGATACCCAATGAACCGACGGTTGCGGCCAGTGCGCCAGGGATGCATCGGAGGTGGAAAAACCTCCGGTG
This sequence comes from Pseudomonas sp. AGC41, assembly GCF_057334555.1. Classification (NCBI taxonomy): domain Bacteria; kingdom Pseudomonadati; phylum Pseudomonadota; class Gammaproteobacteria; order Pseudomonadales; family Pseudomonadaceae; genus Pseudomonas; species Pseudomonas sp. AGC41. Next base: position 3,570 of record NZ_JBHFJB010000119.1, on the reverse strand, counting down.
GAAATCAGCGACATCGCATGATTGATCGCCTCGAAAGGCGTCATGCCCGCCAGCCACAGCGCCAACGTCGAGAGAGCGGTCAAGCCCACGTAGATCCAGAGGATGTAATTGGCCGCGACGTGAGAGCGCGGCGTGACTTTCTCCGACCAGTCCGAAGATTCGGTCTGGAACAGCCGCATGCCGCCGACCCGCAGCAGCGGCAGGACCGCCACGGCCATGCCGATAAAGCCGATTCCGCCGAGCCAGTGCAACATCGACCGCCAGATCAACAGGCCGGGCGATGCGCTATCCAACCCGGTCAGGATGGTCGAGCCGGTGGTGGTGATGCCGGACATTGTCTCGAAAAATGCATCGGTGTAGCTGATGTGCTGGATGAACACCATCGGCAGGGCGGCGAATGCGCAGACAAATACCCAGCTGGCGGTAGTGAGCAGGTACATCTCCCTGGGACGCATATGGACCTGGTCCGGCCTTCCACGGGCCACCAGTGCCGCACCGCAGACGAAGGTGATCAGGCTCGACCAGAGAAATGCCGACAAGTCATCGTTGCGTTCGTAGAACATCAGCGTAAACAGCGGAATCGCCATGCTGATCGCAAGGGTGATCAGGAAAATCCCGAGGATGAAACCGATGAGACGCAGAACCGCTATGGACATGGATAACGCCTGATTCAAAGAGCTGAACAGTATCGATTTGGCGCATCGTTCACCGCGTAAATTTTGCGTAAAAAAATGAACCGGGAGTGCCTGACGGCGAAGGCAGTTTTCTTCAATACCCTTGCGGGCGCCCCGTTTATCTTGGAGGCTCTTTCCCGAAACGAAGAAGATCTGAGATGAGCTTGATATTTTCCATGGCGACCTTTGCGCTGGTGGCTTCCATTACCCCGGGCCCGGTCAATATTGTCGCCCTCAGCTCCGGCGCTCGATACGGTTTGCGCGCCACCTTGCGCCATGTCGCCGGCGCCACCCTGGGGTTCGTTCTGCTGCTGGTCTTGATGGGGTTGGGGTTGCACGAAGTGTTGCAGCGCTGGCCCGGACTTACGCGTGTGGTGCAACTGGCAGGTGTGGCGTTCCTGTTGTACATGGCCTGGAAACTGGCGCTGGACAACGGCGAACTGGGTGACCGGGACGAGGGGGGCGCGCCTTCGATGTTCCATGGCGCGCTGATGCAGTGGCTCAACCCCAAGGCGTGGCTGGCTTGCGTGGCGGGGATGGGCGCTTTTGTAGCCGATGGCGAGGCATCGCTGGTGTGGCAGTTCGCGGCGATCTATTTGGTGATCTGCTACCTGTCCGTGGGCTGCTGGGCCTACGCCGGCGCCTTCTTGCGTACGTGGCTGGGCAACCCGGCGACCATGCGCCTGTTCAACCGATTGATGGCGGCGTTGTTGGTGGTGAGTGCGGTTTATTTGCTGTGGCCTTGAGCCTGACCAGGTGTCCAGTTGGCGGCGCTGTTGTGGGG
>NZ_JBHFJB010000119.1:0-2087 GCF_057334555.1 Pseudomonas sp. AGC41 | reverse complement strand
GGCTACTGCGTAGCCCAGCGGGAGCAAGCTCCCTCGCCACGGAGGTCGGTGACACTATCCGCCGCGGTATTGTCCAGGGGTAGCCGCCAGGTGTTGCTTGAATGCTCGTTGGAAGTGCGCCTGATCGGCAAACCCGCTGTCCAGCGCCACATCGGCAATCAGCTTGCCCTCGCGCAGTTGACGGCGGGCGAACTGGATGCGCCGGTTGATCAGGAAGGCATGCGGTGTCATGCCGTAGTGGCGCTTGAAAGCCCGGCTTAAATAGGACGGCGAAAGCTGCGCGAAGGCGCAGATATCCTCGAGCTTGAGGGCTTCGCTGCAATGGTCGTGAATGAACTGCGCCGCCCGCATCAGCGCCGGGTGGCTGCCACGCTCCGGACGTCCGGCCGGGTTGAGTCGATGCTGGAGATCGGTGAAAAACACTTCGGCGGCGACTTGCTTGCCACTGGTATCGATATGTTCAGCCACCAGCGTTTCGTAGAGCCCGCACAGGCCGGAGAAAAGCGCGACATCACGGCTATGGGTTGTGCCGAATGCCTGGAAGTCCAGCGAGGGGTCAAAGCCGATCCGGCGTTGCAGATCTCGCAGCCATTGGGTGTCGACATACAGCATCAGATAAGACCAGGGCTGATCGTCGATCGGATTGCAAGCATGGACGTCGCCGGGATTCATCAGCACTACCGTGCCGCTCTGGACCTGGAAGCGCGATTGTTCGTGCAGGTAGCTGCTGCGTCCGGCGGTGATCGCGCCGATGGAAAAGTGATCATGGGAATGACGCGAATAACAGACCTTGCGGCCATCGGCGATGGCCCGGGCCTCGATGAAAGGCAGCGCCGCGTCGCGCCAGAAGCGTGGAGCGGCGTCGTGGTTGGCGGACTTCATCGGTCAGCGTCCTGTTTTGTTGGCTGTGCCTGAGTGTATGCGTACATGCCGGAAAATGCCCGTTCGAGTTCGCTCCGGTCTGGGCTAGACTGCAATGAGTTCCGCCAACGGAGTTACCGATGCTAGCGCCAGGCAAACCTGACAACGAAGCCGTTCGCCTCAAACAATTGCAGTCGCTCAAGCTGCTTGATACCCCTCCCGAGGAGCGGTTCGACCGCCTGACCCGGCTCGCCCGACGTTTGTTCGACGTGCCGATCGCCTTGGTTTCGCTGGTGGACGCCAATCGGCAATGGTTCAAGTCCAATGCCGGCCTGGAAACCAGTGAGACCCCGCGCGAGGTGTCCTTCTGCGGGCATGCGATCTTGCAGGACGAGATCATGGAAATTCGCGACGCGGAACAGGACGAGCGGTTCCACGACAACCCGCTGGTCAAGGGCCAACCAGGCATCCGCTTCTATGCGGGGCATCCGCTGGGGCTGGACGATGGCAGCAAGATGGGCACCCTGTGCTTGCTGGACACCCAGCCGCGCACCCTCAACGACGACGAACGCGAGCTGCTGCGCGACCTGGCGGGCATGGCCGAGCAGGAGCTGGTTGCCGTGCAGATGGCCAGCATGGATGAGCTGACGCTGCTGTCCAATCGGCGCGGCTTCATGACGCTGGCCCAGCACGCGCTGAGCGTCTGTAGCCGCCTTTCGCGGCCGGCGACACTGCTGTTTTTCGATCTCAACGACTTCAAGCCGATCAACGATCGCTTCGGGCACGCCGAAGGCGACGGTGCGCTGAAGACCTTCGCCGACGTATTGCGCATTGCCTTTCGTGAAAGCGACGTGATCGGTCGCCTGGGCGGAGATGAGTTCGTCGCCTTGCTCACCGGCGCCTCCCATGTCGAGACGACGGCGATCATGGCACGGCTCAGGGAAATGCTCGACGAGCGCAACACAACGTTGCAGCGCGGCTATGACATCGATTTCAGCGTGGGCCAGATCGAATACGACCCCGAGCGGCATGAGTCGATCGATAGCCTGCTGGCGGAGGCAGATGCGGCGATGTATGCGCAGAAGCAGGGGCGGCGTAATAGCCCAAGCTGATCGAGCGGCCCGCCGACATCAGCTCAACTGAGCCACCGCCTTCGCGAGCAGGCTCGCTCCCACCCGGTTTTGTGTTGTGCCTGGATACTCCAGATGGCGCAGCTCTATTGTGGG
>NZ_JBHFJB010000118.1:0-2099 GCF_057334555.1 Pseudomonas sp. AGC41 | reverse complement strand
TCGATGATCTGCGGCAGCAACGTCGCCAGGCCCATGTTGCCACCGATCCTCAGGCGGCCGCTGGCGAACAGTTCCTCGACATTGGCCAGGCCGGCCATGATCCCGAGAAAGTCCTTTTCCGCGATTTCGATAGTCACGTCGGGGCTGCTGTGCCGACCAGCCTGGGTGTGGCTGCTGGCTTTGACCTCGGACCAGTACGCCTGATGCGGGCCGAACACGAATTGGAAAACGCCGTCGATACCAACGGCGCCGGCGTTGGCGAACAGTTTGCCCAGGATGGTCTGCAGGTCCACGGCGGTCACTCTTGTGGGTTTTGGTCTTAGCAGGTAACGAGGGCCCGGATCAGAAATTTAGCCCTCGCGCCTGACCATCGCCCTAGCGTGTCGCGACGATGAACACCCTCGGGAACGGCAGCAGGACCGAACCATCGTCCAGGGCCGGATAGGCCTGTTCGATGTCCTTGAGGTATTGCTGCAGATAGTCCTCGCGCTGCGCTTCGTCCAGCGGATCGAGGAACGGGCGCAGACCGCTACCCTTGAACCATTCCACGACCCCCGAGGCGCCACCGGCCAGCGGGTGATGGTAGGTGGTGCGCCACACATCGACGCGGGTGCAGTGGGGTTTGAGGATCGAGTAATAAGTGCTGGCATCCTCTACCTCGGTCCGCGAATCCGCCGCGCCGGCCAGTTGATTGGCCCAGGGGCCGCTGGCGGCGATGTCACGCATCAAGCGATGGGACGGTTGGTGCAGGGTGTCAGGCATCTGGACGGCCAGGCTGCCGCCAGGGGCGAGTTTGGCCACCAGCGACGGCAGCAGGGTGGCGTGGTCGGGAAGCCATTGCAGCACGGCGTTGGCGAAGATCACGTCGAAGGGGCCGCTTTCGTTCCAGCGCCCGATATCGGCGGTGTCGAATGTCACGTCGGGCAAGCGCTTACGGGCGGCTTCGACCATGTCGGCGGAACTGTCCAGGCCGCGCACCGTTGCGCCGGGAAAGTGATCGACCAGCAGCTCGGTGGAGTTGCCGGGGCCGCAGCCCAGGTCGATGACCTGACGCGCCTGTACCGGCGGGATGGCTGCCAGCAGATCGCGAGACGGGCGGGTGCGTTCCTGTTCGAAAGTGACATATTGTTGGGCAGACCAGCTCATTGGGTTCTCCTTAAGGCAGTAAGATCCATGATGGCGTGCAGTATAAAGTGCACCCAAGTGGGGGATGGCGCACTAATTTGTAACGCGCGGGCCTCGTTACTCTTTTCATACAAACGATCGGAGAAAACCGCAGTGACCCAACTGACCCTGCTGTGTCTGCCGTACTCCGGCGCCAGCGCGATGGTTTACAGCCGCTGGCGGCGCAAGGTGCCGCAGTGGCTGACGGTGCAGCCGGTGGAATTGCCGGGGCGTGGGGCGCGTTTCGCCGAGCCGCTGCACACCGACATGGGGCCCTTGGCGAAGCAACTGGCGCGGGAGCTGGCCCCGACCCTCCAGGCCCCTTACGCCCTGTTCGGCCACAGCCTGGGCGCGCTGCTGGCCTGTGAAATCGCTCATGCCTTGCGTGAGCTGGGCTGCCCGGAACCGGTGGCGCTGTTTGCCTCGGGCACCGCGGCGCCGACGATGCGCGCCGACTATGACCGGGGCTTCGCCGAGCCGAAAACCGATGCTGAACTGATCGACCAGCTGCGCACCCTCAACGGTACCAGCGAAGAGGTGCTGGCCAATGAAGAGCTGATGGCTTTGACCTTGCCGGTGCTGCGCGCGGACTTCCTGCTCTGTGGCCGCTACCAGCCAAGGCTTCGGTCACCGCTCAACTGCCCCGTGCACGTGCTCGGCGGCACCGCCGACAAGGCCACCACCGAGCAGTTGATCGGCTGGAGCCGCGAAACCAGCAGCAGCTTCTCCGTGGATATGCTGGCGGGCGGGCACTTCTTCATCCATGAACACGAGGCCAGGGTGCTGCGGCTGATCAAGGATCAGCTGAGCGTGCATCACCGGCGACACGGGTTGGCGATCAGCGCATAACCCGATTTCCAAGCACACCCAAATACAGGCCTTTGTGGGAGCGAGCTTGCTCGCGATAGCGGTTTGTCAGCTTGCCTATGCATGAC
>NZ_JBHFJB010000117.1:188046-189375 GCF_057334555.1 Pseudomonas sp. AGC41 | reverse complement strand
GGGGGGCGGTCAGAGCGTGTCGCGAGGGCTGGCGCAGGGACTTCCTGCGGCCAGCGTGGAAGGATGCCGGACCACCGACGATGCGATGTGGAACCGCTGGCCGGTGATCTACCACCCAATGGCGCCACCTCATTCAAGGTTGACCGCCCATGTCCCGATCACTTGCATCTTCGCCGGCTCTGCGATCCATTCCCAAAGGTTTGTCCATGCTGGCCCTGGGGACCTTGCTGTACGGGTGCCAGCATCTCGAACCGCAGTTGACCATCGGCGACCGTTTCGCCAATGAGCCTTACCGCGCGCAGCTGCGTTGGCTTGAACCGGCACCCACGGACACGATCATCGAGATTGGCGAGTCATCCCCGCAAAGCGGCGGCAGCCTGTGGGCGCGCATGCGCCAGGGGTTTTCCTTGCAGACCAGAGCCCAGGGCGTGGCGCGTATCGACGAGCAGCGTCGCTGGTTGATGGAGCGTCCGGCTTTTCTTACCCAGACCGGCCGCGCCGGTAGCCGTTACCTGCACTTCATCGTCGGCGAACTGAACAAGCGCAACATGCCTTTGGAGCTGGCTTTGCTGCCGGCGATCGAAAGCGGGTTCAATCCCAATGCGCGTTCGCCTGCCCAGGCGTTGGGGCTCTGGCAGTTCATTCCCGCCACCGGACGCCGTTACCAATTGCAGCAGCACGGTGACTACGATGAGCGCCGGGATATTCCGTCCTCCACCCGGGCTGCCCTGGATTACTTGTCTTACTTGCACGATTACTTCGACGGCGACTGGCTGCTGGCGCTGGCTGCCTACAACGCCGGGGAAGGGCGGGTACGCGACGCCATCACGCGTAACCGCGCCCGTGGCCTGGCGACCAATTACTGGAACCTGTCGCTGCCCGGCGAGACCCAGAATTACGTGCCGCGGCTGCTGGCTTTGTCGCAACTGGTCAACACTCCCGCAGATTACGGCGTGAGCCTGACCCCCATTGCCGACCAGCCGTACTTCCAGATGGTCGCCTTGGCGCAGCCGGTGGACCTGGCGCAGCTGGCGCAGTTGTCGGGGGTGCATGAGCGGGAGTTGCGCATGCTCAACCCGGCCGGCCGTGACCGCGTAAGAGGGCGTTTGCTGATGCCGGTGGAAGCATCGCGCAAGTTGCTGGCGCAACCGGAGATGATCGCCAAGGCGGCGTCGCCCCGGGTCGGCGATGGCGAAGAGCAAGTGGTCGCTTCGCCAGATACGGTCGAGCCGCAGGTGGCCGAGGCGGCAGTGCCACCTGGGGTGTGAGCGCACTGATGCAAAAAAGATTCGCTTGTCGATATCTAACCCGTGGGGGGGGGGGGGGGGG
>NZ_JBHFJB010000117.1:172559-187930 GCF_057334555.1 Pseudomonas sp. AGC41 | reverse complement strand
CAAATGGGATTGCTGCGCAATCCAGCGGGACCCCCCCCCCCCCCCACGGATTATCCATTGCCGATCTTACAGACATGCCATCGCAACATTTGCCAGGCCGCGTGCGCGAGGGTCCATCAGGACGTAGGAGCCGATGGTGTTGCAGGCAAAGCCGAACGCCACGCCGCGCTCCGGGTCGGCAAAACCGATGGTGCCACCGGCGCCCATGTGGCCGAACGCGCTCGTTCCCATGCCGTAGCTGCCGTTCGCCACGTCCGGCTGGTCGAGCATGATGCCCAGGCCGAAACGGGTCGGGGTCTGGATCGTCGGGTCGTATTCGGCGCTGTGCTCGCGCAGCATTTCGTTGAGCAGTGGCGATTCCAGCAGCCGTCCGTCCAGCAGACCAGCGTAGAACGCCGCCAGGCTGCGGGCGTTGCCGTGGCCGTTGGCCGCCGGCTGGGTCATGCGCTTCCAGCCGGTTTCGTTGCTGCGCCCCAGCACCATCGGCGGATTGGCGAAGGCCAGTGAACTCATGGCCGTCGGCTCGTTGAGCACGAATTGCAGCACTCGACCAAAGGCCTCGTCATCGACGTCGTCCTTGGTGCGCGCCATATAGGCGCATCGAGCGATGTTTGCATCGTCCAGGCCTATATGGAAATCCAGCCCGAGAGGCAGCGCCACGCGCTGATGGATGCTTTGCGCCGGGGCCATGCCATCCACCCGACGCAGCAATTCACCGAGAATCCAGCCGAACAGCAGCGGCGAGTAGGTTTGCTGTTTGCCCGCGTCGGCCCAGGGCTGCTCCTCGGCGATCAGGTCGGTCATCATGTCCCAGTCGTAAAGCATTTCCGGCGCCAGGGGTGTGCGCAACGCCGGTAGCCCGGCGCGATGGCACAGCACCTGGCGCACGGTGATGGACGCTTTGCCGGCGTTGGCGAATTCGGGCCAGTAGCGGCAGACCGGCGTGTCGAGGTCCAGGCGTCCTTCGCCCACCAGCTGCATGATCGCCACGGCGGTGAACGGCTTGGTGCAGGAAAACAGGTTGAGCAGGGTGTCACGCTGCCAACTGATGTCCGGTTCCGGGCCGGCAATCCCGGCCCACAGATCGATCACCGTTTCGCCGTCGATCTGGATGCACAGGGCGGCGCCGCGTTCGAAAGGGCTTTTCATCAGCTGGATAAAAGCCGCTCTGACCGGCTCGAAGCGAGGGTCACAGTGGCCATGGATGGCAAGTGCATGCGTCATGTCAGCTCCAGGCGGGGTTGGGTTTCCCTTGAGTGACGCGGGCCGGGCAAACGGTTCATCCGGTGGCAGACGATAGTGACCTTGTGCCGAGCTTGCTCTGGCAGGGATCTTTTTGCGCCAGTCCAGCCACTCATGGGCAACGATTCCTTCCTCTGGAGAGTGTTCATGGCGTACGAGCGGACCCTTGATTTGAATAGCGACGCGTTTCGCGGCGAGGCTTATCGGCACTATGCGGCGCTGCGCCAGGCGTCTCCGGTGTTCCTCAGCCAGCCCGACGGGCAGTTGCCGATGTGGTACGTCACCGGTGCCCGGGAAGTCGAAGAGGTCCTGCTGGACAACGAGCGCTTCGCCCGTGATCCATCGCGTATCGATCCGCGGTTCGCGGCGATGCTTGGCGGCGAGCAATCCATTGCGTTTCTCAATGAGCACATGCTCAACCGCGACGGGGAGAGCCACCGCCGCCTGCGTCGCCTGGTCAACAAGGCCTTCACCTTGAAGGCAGTGAACGCCATGCGACCGCGCATTGAACAAATCGCCGAGACGTTGCTGGACGCAGTGCAGTCGAGCGGGCAGATGGACGTCGTGAGCCAATATGCCTTCCCTCTGTCGATTACCGTCATCGCCGAACTGCTGGGCGTCCCTGCTCAGGATCGCGACGATTTCCGGCGCTGGTCCCACATGATCGTCCGGCAGGTAGGCCATGACCTGAGCGAACTGCAGCGCTGCTACGAAGAATTTGCCAGCTATATGCTCGCCTTGATCGAGCAGCGCCGGGCCCAACCGGCCGACGACCTGGTGTCGGCCCTGGCCCAGGTCGAGGAAGAGGGCAGTATGCTCAGCCGGAGTGAGCTGTGCAGCATGATCGCGCTGCTGATCATCGCCGGGCACGAAACTTCGGCATCGATGATTGGCAACGCCGTGCACACGCTCATGCAGCATCCCGAGGCATTGATTCAATTGCGGGATGAGCCGGCATTGATGCCCGATGCGGTCGAAGAGTTCTTGCGTTATGACTCAGCGGTGGAACGGGCCATGGTTCGTTTCGTCACCCAGGACACGGAACTGGCCGGACAGCGTTTGCAGCGTGGGCAGCTGCTGGTGGCGGTAGTGGGGGCGGCCAATCGTGACGAGGCGCTGTGCGCCGATCCGGACACACTGGATATCACTCGCCCGGCCTGCCCGCACATGTCTTTTGGCAAAGGTACGCATTACTGCCTGGGGGCGTCGCTGGCGAGGCAGGAACTGGAGATAGCCTTGGCGACCTTGCTGCGGCGTTGTCCCGGGCTGCAACTGGCGGTGGAGCCCAGCGCCGTACGCTGGCGCTATGTACCCAATTTCAGGGGGCCGGATGCGTTGCCGGTGCGTTGGTCGGTGGACTGACCCGGGCGGCCAGGCGTGGGGCTCGTGGGTGAATTCTCGTCACGAGATCAACGGTTGCCAGTACAAAAAATGGCAACGGCTCGCCCGGCCTCTTGCCGGACGAGCCGTTGATTCAAGCCAGGCTGGCCTCCCTTGTCTGCGCAGGCACTGAAGCGCTGACGGGGGTGGTGTCGATAGGCATCAGGTCCAATCCATAGAGCACCACATCCGCACGCTTGTCAGCGAATCGGGCGATACCCGGGAAACGCCCCCATAGCGTTGCTCCCAATCCTTGCACGCCCCGCTTGCTCGCCTCGTTGTGCTCGATGATCCAGGCCACCAGCGTTTCGAAACCATAACGTCTGGCCAACACCACGGCGGCTTGGCCGAGGCGAATGCCGACGCCGCTGCCGATGTGGTCGTTGCGCACGTAGATCGATACTTCGCCGGTCAACCGGCAGGCCTGGGCCCCCCAACAGAAGCGGTTGACGATCAACCAGGCGACCACCTCGCCGCCGCGCTCGAGCACGTAGATCGGGTCACCTTCCTTGACGAAACAATCGACGAAGAACGTCATTTCCTTCAGGGAAAACGCTCTGAGTACGGGGGAACTGGTTCCCCCCAGAGCGCTTTCGTTGAAGATATCCGTCATCACCGGCAGGTCATCGGGCGTATAGCGACGTACGCCCCGTGGCAGGTCGGCTCGGCTATTCAAACGATTACTGGTCATGGCCGGGTTTCTCCATAGACGCTTTTCTTGAGTTGTTCACGGGCCCGAAACAAGCGTGAGCGCACGGTGCCGATGGGCACGCCCAGCCGTTCGGCGGCATCGCGGTAGCTGCTCTCGGTGTCCACGGCGGTCCACAAGGTCTCGCGCATGTCCTTGGGCAGGGCGTCCATCGCCAGCAGCGTGCGGTCCAGCAGCCGCCGGTTGTCGCACAGTTCACTCAGGTCGATGTCATCGCTGGATTCGTTGAAGTCGCTTTCATCGAATGGGCTCAGCGGCGGTTGCGCATAGAAGCGCCGGAAGTGATTGCGGATCAGGTTCAAGGCGATGCCGCACAGCCAGGTGTCCGGCTTGGCCAGCCCCTTGAATTTTTCCTGGTTGCGCCAGGCTTCCAGATACGTGAGTTGGATGATGTCGTCGGCGTCGTCTTGATTGAGTACACGCTTTTGCACAAACAGACGCAGCTTACGCTCCTCGCCGAAGCTGACACCGGGCGCACTGGGACGTGCCGGTGAAGTTTGCGGGAGAAGCATGAGGTTCAGGCTGTTCATCAATAAATCCCTCTGATGGGTTCCATGGTGTCGACGGGTGTGTCGACATTTCCCCTTCAGCAGGACCTGTGCCAAGCCGGATCTAACAAGTATCTAGATGAAATTTAAGGATTTTTTATTAGTGCAAAGGCTCTATTTGTGCAAGGGCGTGCACGGCTTTCCAGAGATCCACTGCATGAACTTGCACCGGCCGGGCCTTCAAAAAACAGCCTGCGGACGAGTCGGTTGTTCGCTGCAAAAAAGCCCGTGACGGCGATGGAACCGAATGGTGGATCACCACCACCCACTGAGCGTCCGAAACCACGCTCCCGGTCATCATGAAAGTAGAAGCCCCGACAAATGCGCACATTGCCGCCAACCTCGCCCAGGCCGTTTCGGCTGTCGCGGGCGTTGGCAGGCCTGTCGAATCGTCGCAGGCCACGCAGTCCAGTTCGATGGAAGAGGTCGGCATGACCTTCAGCCATCATGTGGAACGCAATACCAAGGCGCTGAGCCAACGCCGCATCCGTAACGCCCGCAGCGAGGTGGGCCAGGTGCGGGTCGAGACCCGTGAACAACTGGAAGAGTGGTACGACCAACTCGGCCATCCCGGCAAGCAGAGCCTGGGGGCCATGGCGGCCCAGGCCGGCGTCTTGCTCAGTGGCCAGCCGGTACTTGAGGAGCTGGTGCAATCGACGGGTGGAGATCCGGCCCGCACCGACCTGATCCTGAAGCAGACGCTACTGGACGCCGAGGCGCAGGGTCGTCTCGTCGAAGCCAGGCGTGCCCGCGACTATCTGCAACTGTTGCGCGAGCGTTATGGGGCGCAGATCCAGGCCGGCATGAACATCGCCGAGGCCCTGCGAGCCTCCGGTGGCGATCCGGAACTGCGCCAGGCGGTACGGCGCCTCTATTACGACACCGTGGTGCTCAAGCAGTCCTTGCCCACCATGATGCAGGCGTTGCTTGGCCTGTTCGGCGAAGCGGCATTCGTTTCGGGGCTCGACATGATGCGCCGCGCGCTGGCTGATGACATCGCCGCCCACGCGCCTTCGCGGCCTACCGCGCTGTTGCGCACGCTGCTGATCGGCCTCGCTGCCTCGACGCAACTGAGCAGCGTGCTGCAAAGCTGTCGCCGTTTGTTGGAGCAACTGGCCTACAGTTGCCCGGCCAGCCAGCTCACCGCCGTGCTGTTGCTCCAGCGCATGCTGGGATTTGTCAGCAGCGGCCTGTCTTCGGCGGAAGTGCGTCGCATCGGCCGTGAATTGGGCGGCGATCAGGAGCGCGACCAACTGGTCTCCTTGAACGGCTTGTACCCCTTGCTCAAGCGTTTGCCGCTGGCGCTCTGGCGCGATGCCAAAAGCCGCCAGAGCGCGCTGAAGAATCTGCTGGTGCTGCTCGATGAGCGTTCCCGTGGCGAGACCCGTGGACAGACCGCCGAACCGGTTATTGGAGCGCGGCCATGATCGCCATGCTGAACAAAGTCGCCCAGGCGGCGGTGCAACGTATCGAGGTGGCCGGCGCGTTCGTGGTGCTCGGCATCGTGTTCATGCTGATCCTGCCGTTGCCGACTGCGGTGGTCGATGCGCTGATCGCCATCAACATCTGCATCTCCTGCCTGCTGATCGTGCTCTCGCTGTACCTGCCGCGTCCGTTGGCGTTTTCCTCGTTCCCGGCGGTGCTGTTGCTGACCACTTTGTTCCGGCTGGCGCTGTCGGTGGCGACCACGCGCTTGATTCTCCTCCAGGGCGACGCCGGTCATATCGTCCAGGCGTTCGGCAATTTCGTGGTGGGCGGCAACCTGGCGGTCGGGCTGGTCATCTTCCTGATCCTGACGGTGGTCAACTTCCTGGTGATCACCAAGGGCTCCGAGCGAGTCGCCGAAGTGGCGGCGCGGTTCACGCTGGACGCGCTACCGGGCAAGCAGATGTCCATCGATAGCGACCTGCGCGCTAACCTCATCGATGTCAGCGAAGCCCGCCGCCGCCGCGAGGAACTGAACAAGGAAAGCCAACTGTTCGGGGCGATGGACGGGGCGATGAAATTCGTCAAGGGCGATGCCATCGCAGGCCTGGTGATTGTGGTGATCAACCTCATCGGCGGCTTCTCGGTGGGCATGGTCCAGCATGATATGAGCGCCTCCGACTCGATGCACTTGTATGCCGTGTTGACCATTGGCGACGGTCTGATCGCGCAAATTCCAGCCCTGCTGATTTCCTTGACCGCTGGCATGATCATTACCCGCGTCTCGCCGGAAGGACAGCCAGCCGGCAGCAGCGTCGGCAAGGAAATCGCCAAGCAGTTGACCGCCGAGCCCAAGGCCTGGGTCATCGCTTCGGTGGGGATGCTCGGCTTCGCCGCGTTGCCCGGCATGCCGACGCTGGTGTTCATCGTGATTGCCTTGATCACCGGCACGGCGGGCATCATCCAGTTGCATGGCCGGGCAAAACAGGCGCGCCAGGGCGAGCAGTCTGAAACGGTCGTCACGCCAGAACACAATGGCGCCGAAGACCTGCGCAGCTTCGACCCGACCCGGGCCTATCTCTTGCAATTTTCCAAGGCGATGGAAGGCAACCCGGCCGCCGAGGACGTCATCCAGTCGATCCGTAAAAAGCGCAACGCGCTGGTCGCAGGTTTTGGCCTGACCTTGCCGCCCTTCGAAATCGAATACAGCACGCTGCTCGAAGACGACGAGTTCCGGTTCTGCGTGCACGAAGTGCCGATGTTGCGGGCAACCTTCGGTGACCGCGTGGCCGTGGCGCGCGGGCCGCTGCCATTCGAACCGCAGGATGCCCGGGTCGGCAGCGAAGTGCGTGACGAGCATCAATGGCTTTGGCTGGCCCCCGACGACCCGCTGCTGGCGGACGAGCGCGTGGAAGCGGTACCGGCTGGGGAGCTGCTGGTGGAGCGCATGAGCCGGGCCATGTTTGCCACCGGCCCGCAGTTCCTCGGCCTGCAGGAAAGCAAGTCGATTCTCAGCTGGCTCGAAGCCGGACAGCCAGAGCTGGTGCAGGAGCTGCAGCGGACCATGCCCTTGGCCCGTTTCGCCGCCGTGCTGCAACGCTTGGCAGGCGAAGGCGTGCCGCTGCGGGCGGTGCGATTGATCGCCGAGTCGTTGATCGAGCATGGACAGCATGAGCGCGATGTCGGTGCGCTCACCGACTACGCCCGCATCGCCCTGAAATCGCAAATCTATCACCAGTACCGCGATGAAGACGGCTTGCACGTCTGGTTGCTGACGCCGGAAACCGAAGGGCTGCTGCGCGACGCGCTACGCCAGACCCAGACGGAAACCTTTTTTGCCTTGGAAAGCGTGCATACCCGCGCCTTGGTCTTGCAGCTGCGCGAAGGTTTCCCGTTGCGGGCCAAACGAGTGGCGGTGCTGCTGGTCGCCCAGGATTTGCGCGCGCCACTGCGTGACTTGCTGCGTGACGAGTTCAATCACGTACCCGTGCTTGCCTTCAGCGAGTTGCACAGCAATGCCCAGGTCACCGTGCTGGGGCGCTTCGATCTCGAGCAGGAGCAGCTGCGGATCGAGGACGCCGCATGACGGTTTTTTCCCTTCGGCGCGTGGGCCGCGCTGCCACGGGTAACGAGATAAATCCAGGCGCGTTCGATGGCCTGGCTGTGACAGTGGATGAGGGCCACCCGTGCCCCGTCGTTCAACCGGATTGTGGGCGCACCCCCGTCGCGCCTTGAGGAGTTGGCCATGTTCGAGCTGCGTGTATTGAGTGGTCTGCACCGAGGTGCGGCGTTGCCGCTGGTGGGCGAGCAATGGGTAGTGGGAGCGGCGGAAGACGCCGACCTGGCGTTATACGATCCAGGTATCTGCGCACATCACGTGGCCCTCAGGCAGGTTCAGGGCCAATGGCTGCTGGACTCGCTGGACGGGCAGGTCTGTGATGCACAAGGCCAACCCTGGATTCCCGCCGGAGCGTTGCAAAGCAATGCGCCGTTTTCCATCGCTGGCGTCTGGTTGTGCCTGGCCCCGGCGGACCAGCCCTGGCCTGAAGAAGCGGCCCTGGATGACGCTGCGCACCTGGCGGTAGAGCGGCAACCCCAAAGAGCTGCGGCGCGGCCTTCCTGGCCCAAGCGCCTGGGGATCGCCGCCGCGGTGATCACCGTTGCCTCCAGCGCCTGGGCCTTCACCAGCCAACCGGCACCGACCGTGGCGCCCGGCGCGGCGCAACAGCTCAAGCCGGCCAAGGTCGCGCTGGGCTCAGTCGAGGCGGTCCGCCTGGAGCTTGATCGCATGCTTCAGGAGCGTGACCTGGATGCCCATGTGCAGACCGCGGTCCAGGACGGCCGACTGGCCCTGGTGGGTGAGTTGCCGCGTCAACGCCTGGCGATGGTCGAGCGGCTGCTCGAGCGCTTCCATGCTCGCTACGATACGTCGGTCGCGATCACGACCAACGTCAGGGAGCGGCTGAGTCAACTGCCGTTTCAGATCGCCCAGATCGTTGGCGGCAAACATGGCCATGTCGTCACGGCCGACGGCCGCCGGTTGTTTTTGGGCGACCAGATCGATGGGCTACGCCTGACCGCGATCGATGCCGGCAAGGTTACCTTCGAAGGTGAGCAACGCTACGAGGTCACCTGGTGATGACGCAGGCGGCCATTGCACGACTGGAAACCTGGGAGGCCGGACAACGGGCGCATCTGCGCCGGTTCTCGCCGGTCATGGTGCGCGGGCAGGTCCAGCGGGTCAGCGGCATCTTGTTGCAATGCCGGCTGCCGGGAGCGCAGATCGGTGACCTCTGCCAGGTCGAGCGTGACGCGCGTGAGCCGTTGCTCGCTGAAATCGTCGGCTTCGATCGCCACGATGCCTTGCTCAGCGCCTTGGGTGGCCTGGAGGGCGTGCGGGTCGGCGCGGTCGTGGAGCCGCTGGGCATGCCCCATCGGGTGACTGTCGGGCCGCAATTGCTTGGGCAAGTGTTGGACGGCTTCGGTCGGCCGCTGTTGGACGGTGGCGTGGGCGCATTCGCCGGGGCGCAAGTGCTGCAGGCCTCGCAAGTGATTGGCGAGGCGCCTGCGCCGACCGCGCGACCACGCATTCAACTGCCGTTGATGACCGGCGTCCGCGCCATCGATGGCCCGCTGACACTTGGCGAAGGCCAGCGTGTCGGGTTGTTCGCCGGCGCCGGCTGCGGCAAGACCACATTGTTGGCGGAGATCGCCCGCAACGTTGACTGCGATGTCATTGTCTTCGGCTTGATCGGTGAGCGCGGGCGCGAGTTGCGCGAATTTCTCGACCATGAACTGGACGATGAATTGCGCGCTCGGGCAGTCCTGGTATGCGCCACCTCCGACCGGTCCAGCATGGAACGGGCCCGCGCGGCATTCACCGCCACGGCCTTGGCCGAGGGCTTTCGCGCCCGCGGCCAGCGCGTCCTGCTGCTCATCGACTCGCTGACCCGGTTCGCCCGGGCGCAGCGGGAAATCGGCCTCGCCGCTGGCGAACCGTTGGGGCGCGGCGGCTTGCCGCCTTCGGTCTACAGCCTGTTGCCGCGTCTGGTCGAACGGGCCGGGTTGAGCAATGAGGGGGCGATCACCGCGCTTTATACGGTGCTCATCGAACAGGATTCGATGAACGATCCGGTGGCGGATGAAGTGCGTTCGCTGCTTGATGGTCACATCGTGCTGTCGCGCAAACTCGCCGAACGCGGTCATTACCCGGCGATCGACGTATTGGCCAGCCTTTCACGAACCCTGGCCAATGTCGCCGAGGCCGAGCATCTTCGAGCGGGCATCAATCTGCGGCGGTTGCTGTCGGCCTACGAGCAGATCGAACTGATGCTGCGCCTGGGGGAATATCAGGCCGGCGCCGACCCTTTGACCGACCTGGCGGTGGAGTCCCGCAGCGCTCTGGACGCATTCCTGCGCCAGGACCTGCGTGAGCCGGAGCCGTTCATGTCGACCTTGGCCCACCTCCAACAATTGACCGCCTATGTCCCGGGCTGATCTGGACGCCCTGGCGCCGGTGCGCCGGCACCGCGAGGCGCAAGCCGAACGGGCCTGGCGCCAGCAGCGCGAGCTTTTGCGTGAGCGCCAGGCCGCATTTGCCGCCGCGCGGGCGCGCTGGCAGGCCGCCTGTGAGCAGCAGGCGGTGCAGCGCGAGACCCTCTACGGCGAGCACCGTGGCCGCGCGCTGAGCGTTTGCCAACTCAATGCCTGGAGCACCGAGGAGCGGCGCTTGATCGGCGAGCTGGCGGAGCAAGCGCGGGCCCTGCAGGCGCTGGAAGAGGAACAGGCGCAGCAGGCACGCCATACCGAAGCTGCGCAGCAGCGATTGCAAGGGCGCAGGCGTGACCTGGAGAAACTCGGCGCCATGATGGAGTACCTGGTGGAGGTCCCCGATGATGAATGAACGCACGGTACGCGGTGGACCGCCGGCTGCATCCGCCCGCCACGCGCCGCGTGCGCATGAGTACGCGCCTGCCCAGGTGAGTCGGGCCACCCGTCCGGCGGCCCGCGAGCCTGCGCCCGCTTCCGAACGCGACGCCGAAGTGATCGCCGGGCGCAGTGACGGCTACTGGTTTCGCCAGTGGGTCGACGCCCCACGGGGCAACGGCGAGGACGACAGCGCAGGCGCCAGCTCCCTGTCAGGGTGGGTCGGCCTGGAGAGTGGCGAAGTGGACGCCTTTGTCGATCAGCTTTCGCCACGTCTGCGGGCCACGCTCGACCAGCAGCTGGACCTGCTGCTGCACCTTCCCCATCTGGGTCGGATCAGGGTCTCTGCGCAGCGTCTGGCCGGGACGTCTGGCTGGGACATTGGCCTGAGTGGCGAAACCGAAGAAGTACGTGCGCGGTTATCGAGTCGGTCCGGGCGCCTGGAAGAGGCATTGGGTCAGAGCCTGGGCCAGCCGGTGACGGTGCGCGTGGCATCCGAAGAGGAGGCGAGGGCGACATGAGCGTACCTGCATTGGCGCTGCGATCGATGTGCAGCAATAACGCCGCCGCCCGGCAGCGCCTGGGGGCTGGCGTCAGTCTGGCGTTCGAGGTGGCAGGCGAAGCGGGCGTGGTGGAGCTGACCCCGGCCAGCGGCGCGGCGAGAGCTACGCCGTATGTGCTGGAGTGTGCGCACGGTGTCCTGGCCCTCGACGAGCCCGGCCCGGTACTCAGCTTGTTCGGTGAGTGTCCGGTGGTCCTGCCCGCCGAGCCTTGCGCGGATGATGCCTGGTTCTGGGCGCTGTTCCAGCAAACCCTGAGCGAGTCCTTGCGGCAGGCATTCGGTTTTCTGAGACCGCTGGCCGGCCACGTCGTCGAGGGCATCGCCTGCCGGATCGAGGTGCAAACAGGCGCGGCCCGTGCCACGAGCCATCTGCAAATCGCCGGGACCACCCTGCTGGGGTTGCTTGGCGCAGCGCCGTGGCAGCGACGGAGTGTGCCCTGGGGCGACGACCTTGCGCTGGATGTTCCGCTGCCATTGGGGCACCTGACGTTGGCCGCCAGGCAGGTGGCCGCGCTGCGCCCCGGTGACGTGCTGGTTCCGGAGTCCGCCCTGTTCGATCCATCCGGCCAGGGAATCATTCGCCTGGGCCGGCAATGTGCGCGGGTGCGGGTATACGACCGTGCCGCGCCGTTGCGCCTGACCTTGCTCGCTCTGGAGGAAACCGCTATGAGCACCACCGCCGACACCGACATCCTGATGCCCGACTGGGACGACACGACTCGCTACGAACCCGACGTTCCGGCGCCTGAAGTCGACGAGCAGCCAGCGCCTTACCCCGTCGACTCCGATGCCGCGCAGGCGCCGATGACAGACCCAACCGCCAGCCGCGAGCGTTTCGACGACCTGCCATTGGCGCTGACGATACGTTGCGGCCACTTGAGCCTGACCCTGGGCGAGTTGCGCGACCTGGCACCCGGCTCGGTGCTCCAGGTCCAGGGCGTGGCGCCGGGCGCGGCGGCGTTGTTCCATGGCGAACGGGCCTTGGCCCACGGCGAACTGGTAGAGGTGGATGGCCGGCTCGGTCTGCAGATCACTCGCGTGGATGTCGCTGGATGAGCTTCCAGGGGGTCGACCCCTTTCTGCTGGCGCTGTTCATCGGCGGGATCTCCTTGGTTCCCTTGTTGCTGATCATTTGCAGCGCCTTCCTGAAGATCGCGATCGTATTGACCATTACCCGCAACGCCATCGGCGTGCAGCAGGTGCCGCCAAACATGGCGCTGTATGCCATTGCGCTGGCGGCGACGCTGTTCATCATGGCGCCGGTCGGCCACGATATCGCCGAGGAACTGAAAGAGCGGCCACTGGATTTCAGCAATAGCGAGGCGTTGCAGGGCTCTGCCTTGAACGCGGTAAAGCCGCTGCAAGCCTTCATGTCGCGCAATACCAACCCGGACATCCTCACCCACCTGCTGGAAAACACCCAGCGCATGTGGCCCAAGGAGCGCGCCGAGCAAGCCAGTCGCGACGACCTGATGCTGCTGATCCCGGCCTTCATGTTGTCGGAGCTCGAGGCCGGCTTCCAGATGGGCTTCCTGATTTACATCCCGTTCATTGTCATCGACCTGATCGTGTCCAACCTGCTGCTGGCGCTCGGTATGCAGATGGTCGCGCCGATGACCATTTCGTTGCCGCTCAAGCTGCTGGTGTTCGTCCTCGTGCAAGGCTGGACGCAATTGCTCGACAGCCTGTTCTACTCCTATCTCTGAGGGCATGCGATGGACGCGCTGACGTTGTTCAAGGAAGGCATGTTGCTGGTGGTCCTGCTGTCCGCGCCGCCCTTGATCGTCGCGGTGATCGTCGGCGTGCTGACTTCCCTGGTGCAGGCCTTGATGCAGATCCAGGATCAGACCTTGCCCTTCGGCATCAAGCTGGTGGCTGTCGGGCTGACCTTGCTGGTCACTGGTCGCTGGATTGGCGCCGAGCTGCTGGGCCTGTTGCGCCGGGCGTTTGAACTGATGGCCAGCGCCTGATGACGACCCAGGCCGTTCTTCCCTATTTCGATATGCTGCTGTCGATCGCCCTTGGCATGGCGCGTATTTATCCGGTGGCTTACCTGGTCCCGGTGTTCTGCTTCCAGCATCTGCGAGGCCTGCCGCGCCATGCCGTGGTGTTCGCCCTGGGCATGTTGCCGGCGCCGGGCATCCGCCAGGCCCTGATCGATGCCCAGGTCAGTTGGTTGACCCTGGCTGGGTTGATGTTCAAGGAGGTGGTGTTGGGCCTGTTGCTCGGGGTTCTGCTGGCCATGCCGTTCTGGCTGTACGAGTCGGTGGGGGCCTTGCTCGATAACCAACGCGGTGCGCTCATCGGCGGCCAGTTGAATCCGGCGCTCGGCACGGATACGACGCCGTTGGGCCATCTGTTCAAGGAGATGACGATCCTGTTCCTGGTCGCCACCCTGGGCATTGGCACGCTGACCCAGGTGATCTGGGACAGCTACCTGGTCTGGTCGCCCACGGTCTGGTTTCCGTTACCCGGCGCGGATGGTTTCGGGGTGTTCCTCGGGCTGCTCGCCGAAATGTTCATGCACATAATGCTTTATGCGGCGCCCTTTATCGGCTTGCTATTGCTGGTGGAGTTCGCCTTGGCCTTGCTCAGCCTGTACAGCCCGCAATTGCAGGTCTTTGTCCTCGCCATGCCGGCGAAAAGCCTGGTCGGGCTGGGCTTCCTGCTGTTCTACCTGCCCACGTTATGGGACGCGATGACCGGCCGTCTCGGCCGCTACGGGGAAATCCGCCACCTGCTTCATCTGCTGTTGCAGGCGCCTTGAAGGAAGGGCTCGTTCATGAGTGAAGACAGCGGCGAGAAGACCAAGCGCGCGACACCGAAAAAAATCCGTGACGCCCGCAAAAAAGGCCAGGTCGGCCAGAGCCAGGACCTGAGCAGCCTGTTGGTGCTCACGGCAGTCACCGAAGTGGCATTGACCCAGGCTGATAACAGCATGCAGGCGCTGGGCGAAATGGTTTCGTTCCCGTTGCACCGGCTGGACGGCGACTTCGTTCGTGCCTTCGAGGAAACCCTGGCCCATGCCGGTGGCGTGTTGCTCAGTTTCACCTTGATGACCGTCGGGTTGGCAATCGCCACGCGCCTGATCGCCGGTTGGGTACAGTTCGGCTTCCTGTTCGCGCCCGAGGCTCTTCACCCCGATCCGAACCGCTTGAACCCGTTGAACCAGGCCCAGCAGATGTTTTCCGCCCAGGCGCTGATCCAGCTGTTCATGGGGCTGGTCAAGGCGGTGTTCATCGCCAGCGTGCTTTACCTGGTGACGATGCCTGCCCTCGGGTCGTTGATCAGCCTGGTCAACGGTGACCTGCATGGCTATTGGCGCGGGCTCGCCAGTCTGTTCCGGCACATCATGCACATCTGTCTGGGCGTGTTGCTGGTGCTGGCGATTGTCGATTTTGGGCTGCAGAAATATTTCTTCGCCAAGCGCCTGCGTATGAGCGAAGAAGAGGTGCGCAAGGAATTCAAGGAAATGGAGGGCGACCCTCACGTCAAGATGCATCGACGCAGCCTGGCCCGGCAACTGGTCGACCAACCCGCCAGCAAGGACAAGGAAACCAAGCCGGTGGAAGAGGCCGATGTGTTGGTAGTCAACCCGACGCACTTCGCCGTCGCGCTGCTCTATCGACCGGAGGAGACGCCGTTGCCGCAGCTCATTACCAAAGGCGTCGATGCTGATGCCCGTGCCCTGATCGAGCGAGCCAAGGCGGCGCGTATTCCGGTCATTCAATGCATCTGGCTGGCGCGAACGATCTACAAGGAAGACGTAGGCGGATATATCCCGCGGGAAACGCTTCAGGCGGTCGCACACATTTATCGGGTGTTGCGCGAGCTGGATGACGAGGCCAAGGGCGAGGTGATCGAAATCCCGGAACTGAACCTGCGCTGAGGCCGATGGAACCGGTGCGCACCGGGATGCCACTCAAGTAGTGAGCCCGGGACCGCCCGGGTGATGCCGGCTTGCCGGCAGTCCCACCGCACATACCGACTCGTGGAGATTCCCCTATGCCTGAACCCAATTCACTGGCCCATTCCATAAGGGGCACGGGTGCCCTGCATGGCGTCGACGGCTTGCACTCGTCACGCTCGCCCTCGTTGAGCCAGCAGCCTCGCGACGCCCAGCAGCGTACCGGCACGCAAAGCCTGCATGGGCGAGGCCGCTCATCTTCGTCGCCCCCTGCGGTTCACCAGCGCGGCCGGACCCGGACACGGGGCGCCGAGCGTACGCCTGCGCCGTCTGACGATCGACCGCTGGAAGACACGCAAAGCCCCGGTTCCACAGCGCCGCCCCGCGCGCCCGACTCGTTCATGAGCGAGATGGAAACCCGTCAAAAGCAGTTGATGGAAAAGCAGTTCGATATGCAGATGCGAATGGAGGAGCGTCAGAGCGAAATGATGATCGTCAAGAGCTCGGCCGACATGGCCAAGTTGATGAGCGACACGGTGACGGAAGTCACCAAGGGCTTCATGGACACTGCGAGGAGAGTCATGCAGGAGGGAGGTGAGGCGATGAAGCTTCGGTAATACGCGCAATGATTTGGGAAAACGCTGTACCCGTGGGGGGGGGGGGGGGGGGGGG